>NZ_PNDP01000059.1:0-34189 GCF_005886415.1 Pseudoalteromonas sp. S327
TGCAAATTCAACCATCAAAGAACAACACGCCCTGGGTGCTTTTTAGTTATTTATGCTTTGGCAGTTAGTATTGCTCTAAGTGGAGCAGGGTAACCTTCAATGGTTTTACTGGTATCGTTTGGGTCTAAAAAATCAACTAACGATTCGTTTTCCATCCAGTCGGTCCTGCGTTGCTCATCAAGCGTGGTAATTGCGCAATCTTTTATTTGCACATCTTTAAAGCCAACGCGCTCCATCCACAGTTTTAGTGCAGCAGTACTTGGAATAAACCAAACGTTGCGCATTTTTGCGTAGCGGTCGGTAGGTACCAGTACGGTGTTTTCATCGCCTTCAATTACTAACGTTTCTAGCACGAGTTCGCCACCTGGGCGAAGCTGCGCTTTTAACTGCGCTAAAAAATCGATAGGCGAGCGGCGGTGATACAGCACCCCCATAGAAAACACCGTATCAAACGCTTTAAGCTCGGGTAGTGCCTCTACACCTAATGGTAATAAATGCACGTTTTCGTCTGGGTTGTAATGTTTAATGGCCTGAAACTGACACAAAAATAAATCAGAAGGGTCAATACCCACTACAAATTCAGCGCCTTCACCGCGCATACGCCATAAGTGATAGCCAGAGCCACAGCCTATATCTAATACTGTGCGGCCTTTTAATGGCTCAATATGAGGAAGTAGGCGGTCCCACTTCCAATCGCTGCGCCACTCTGTGTTTATTTCAATACCGTGTACAGTAAAGGGGCCTTTGCGCCATGGCATCATGCGTTTTAATAAATGCGTGGCTTGTTTTTGCTCGCCTTCGCTCATCTCCCCCGGTGCGCCAATTTCTACTTTAGTGGCGATATCAACGTGGGTTGTTTTTACTTCTGGCAGATTTTTAAGTACTTTTTGCCATTTTGGTAAATCGCCATGGCTTGCCTCGTTTTGCCAATGCTTTAATTGAGCGGGCAGGGTTTCTAGCCAGTGGCTAAGTGGGCTTTGTGCAATTGCTGCGTAAAATTGGTTAAACCATTGAGACATAAGTCACTCTCTTTATTTAATTGCTACCATTGAGCAAAAATTAAAACATTGATACCACACCTGCGTTTGGCTAAAACCAATGTCGCTTAAACGATTAAAGTGAGTGCTTAGCGTATCGGGGCGCATCACGTTTTCAATGGCAGTACGTTTTTGGCTTATTTCAAGCTCTGAGTAGCCATTGTGGCGTTTAAAGTCGTGGTGCAAATCAATTAATAAATTATCGCACTGCTCGTTTTCGGCTTTAATTTTTTCGCTAAGGAGCAGGACGCCACCGGGTTTTAAGTTAGCGTAAATTTTTTCAAGCACGGCTTGGCGCTGTAAAGGCGGAATAAATTGCAAGGTAAAATTCATGGCCACTACCGACGCATTTTGAATCTCAAGCTCGTTAATATCGCCTAAAGTTACTGTAACAGGCACGTCTGACTTAAAGCCTTGTAAATGTACCTTACAACGCTCAACCATAGCTTGTGAGTTATCTACAGCAATAATGTGGCAGTTATCGGTGCGAATATTACGGCGCATACTTAGGGTAACCGCACCAAGCGAGCAGCCTAAATCGTAAAGGTTTGAATTACTTTGCGCATATTCACCGGCCAATTTACCCATAGTGCTTACAATGGTGGCGTACCCAGGCACAGAGCGCTGGATCATATCCGGAAAAACCTCAACCACATTTTGGTCGAAGCTAAAATCTTTTACTTGTTGCTCAGAGGCGTAAATACTGTCTTTTATACTCACTAAGGCAGTCTCTTTAAAAATAATGGCACTATTTTAACATTTTATACTGGATAGTCAGTGATAAATTCAGTAGCTTGGCTAGAATTATGAATAATAAGTATAAAAGAGAACGTTAAATGAGCAAAAGTAAGGTAATTAGCACAGACGATATATTAGCAACCCTATGTCATTCAGTGACGGGTGTTCTGTCATCAGCCAGTGGTAACGAAATTAGCTACTCGGCTATGGTGCAAAAAATAACGCGCACCTGTATGCGTCCAGACATTGGCTGTTTTGTATTATTTGATGGTGGCTTTACGGGGCTAGTAGTCACTAATTTTACAGCGCAAGCGGCAATGGAAATTTACGGCGATTACATGCGCAATATGGGCATGCCTGAAGAAGAAATTGCCCACAGTCATTTATCAGATGACGTTTCAAATGTAATGGGCGAGCTGATGAACCAAATTGTTGGTGACTTCACTTCTAAAGTGCGTGAGCAGTTACATACCTCTATTACGCAAAACCAGCCAAAAATGATGGCGATTAATAAACAAGTGCAAATATCGGTTGATACCACTATGGATCGCCCACAAGCACGCCGCGTAACCTTTACTACGCGCAACCAAAATATTTTTTACCTAGAGCTGGCAATGGATAAAACAGAGTTTATTAAACTACATGACTTTGACATTGTAGAAGCGATAGACCCTGATGACATTATCGAAAACGAAGCTAAGCAAAAGGCCGAAAAAGCAAAAGCTAAGTCAAAAGAAGCAGAACAAGATGATGCCGATGATGACTTTATGGCTGAGCTAGGGCTGTAATGTAGGTTGGGTTGAGCGAAGCGAAACCCAACGTGCTTTTGAGCTGTCAGTTTTAAGCTATCAGCGGTCAGTAGAAAAGTTACCAAAGAGAACGCGATTTTATATCGCGTTTTTTTATTGAGAACTTTGATTACGAGTTAGGTTGTATTTATTTTTCGCTGACCGCTGACCGCTGACCGCTGACCGCTGACCGCTGACCGCTGACCGCTGACCGCTGACCGTTCATGAATAAGGATTCTTTCCCATTGCCACCACCACACAAAAAATCCGTAAATCTAACTCTAACTGATGGTATTGCGGCTCCATATGGCAGCACAATTTATAAAAGCTCTTGTTGTGGTCTTTTTCTTTAAAGTGGGCGAGTTCGTGTACGACTAGCGCTTTTAACAGTGGCTCAGGTGCGCGCAGTAAATCGCTGTTTATGGCTAAATCGTGCTTACGGGTTTTACCTTGCATGCGGTAGGTGTGAGTACCGAGTGCGTTGGTAATCATATCACCTTGTTTTTTAAATGCAGCGCGGCCAAACGGTGGGGCGTTTTTTAAATACTGCTTTTTTAAATCAGTGGCGTAGCTGTAAAGTAGTTTGTCGGTGGTGATGGTGTGCGCATGTGGGTATTTTTTAAGTAAGTAGTCACATACCTTGTTGTTATTTATAAGGCTTAATACTTGCTCAACAATGTTAGCTGGGTAGCCGGTAAAGTAACGTGCGTATTCACTCATTTTTATTCTCTATTTAAAAAAGCGTTGGCTGGTGGGCTTCTTTTTCGCCGCTGAATGGATTTAATACCGGGTGATTATACCCTAGGTCTTCACAAAACTGCCTAGCAAGGAGTGGAGATTCACGGTTATCGGCAGTATGAAAAAAAACATACGGGGTTTTTCCCTCATCAAGCCATTGTTTTACTTTATTGAGCCACGGTTTATAAAAGGGTTTATAGTCGTTTTGTAAATCGGCTATTACAAAGCGTGCCATCGGCTGCGAGCCAGTAGCTATTGCATGTACCGGTAAGTGGGGCTTTTTTTGTTGTGCATCTATTAAAGCCTCGGTGGTGGGCTTTACTGCAAAAAGCGCACGGGTATCCATAGAAATACGGTTTATATTATTTGCCATTAATAGCTGATTAAGGGCAATTTCGGCCTCACCTTTTTTAAAAAAATCACTATGGCGTACTTCTACGCCGTAATTTAGCTCTTTGGGGAGCAAGCTAATAAATTGCGTTAATTTAGGTAAATCGTTTGGACCAAACGCTTTGGGTAATTGCAGCATTATTTGCCCTGTTTTTTCAAGTATTGGGGCAAATAACGTAAGCCAGTCATTAAGTTCTGTTTGAACATTACTAAGCGCAAGCTCGTGGCTAAAGCGACGATGAAACTTAAACGTAAATTTAAAGTCCTCGGGTACGCTTTGAGCCCAGCGTAAAACAGTGCTTGGCGCTGGGTCTGCGTAAAAGCTGGTATTGCCTTCAACTGAGTTAAAATGCTGGGCATATTGGTTTAGCATATCGGCATTTTTACATTGGCGGGTAAATAAGTTGCCTTTCCAGGCGCTGCTCGACCACTGAGGGCATCCAATATATAACATAAAAAGGGTGGCTTAATGACTTCGTGGCGTAAGTGTACCAAATACATACGGTGCTTGCTGCAAATTAACATTACAAAGCTAAACACACGCTCTAGGGCGTGTTGATCTTTGTAGATTGAAATTTGTTCAATCTAGGGGCGATTAAATCGCGGCGCGAGGTTTGTAACCTAGTGGGCTCGATAACTGCTCCTGCGTTATTCTAATGACTTACATCCCTGTAAGAATAAGTAAAAATCGAGCAAAGCTTCCGCGTCCTGCTCACGCCCCTTACCTACATCCATGTAGGCAACAAAGAGTTAATCGTCCCTAGAAAGAACCCAAAGGGCAGCGCATGTTTGGCATTTATGCTGCGTTATCGCCTTTTTATGGGGAATAACCACACTACATAGACTCTGCCTTGCCTAAAAGCCAAACATACTGCTGCAAATTCAACCACCAACGTTCAACACGCCCTAGCATCTTGATACTACTTGGGTATAATGCAGGGCTTAATTTGATTATTTTTAGATTGCTAGCGGCTTTATTTGTATTGTGGTGACCAGTTTTTTAAATCACACGCCTTAAAACAAATAAATATAACCGTTTAAGCCTTTTATCTGACAGGAAAACTATGCGCTCTATATATTGCGGACAGCTAAATAAAACTCACGTAGATCAAGAAGTTGAACTATGTGGCTGGATCAACAAACGACGTGACCTTGGTGGACTTATCTTTGTCGATTTACGCGATAGAGAAGGGTTAGTACAAGTTGTATTCGATCCAGAGGTTGAAGGACTAATGGATAACGCTAACAAACTTCGCCAAGAGTTTTGTGTGCAGTTAAAAGGTGTTGTACGTGCGCGCCCAGAAAGCCAAGTAAATAAAGACATGGCAACAGGCGAAGTAGAAATTTTAGGTACTGAGCTAACTATTATTAACCGCTCTGAGCCGCTTCCGCTTGATTTTAATCAAACCAATTCTGAAGAGCGCCGCTTAAAGTACCGCTACTTAGATTTACGTCGCCTTGAAATGAGCGACCGTATTAAGCTGCGCGCTAAAGCAAGCAGCTTTGTTCGTCGCTTTTTAGATGACAATGGCTTTTTAGACATTGAAACACCTGTACTTACAAAAGCAACACCAGAAGGTGCACGCGATTACTTAGTACCAAGCCGTGTTCATAAAGGCAGCTTTTACGCATTACCACAGTCGCCACAGTTGTTTAAGCAATTGTTGATGATGTCGGGTTTTGACCGTTACTACCAAATTGTTAAATGTTTCCGTGACGAAGATTTACGTGCCGATCGCCAACCTGAATTTACCCAAATAGATTTAGAAACCTCGTTCATGAGCTCTGATCAAGTACGTGGTATGACTGAAAAAATGATCCGTGAAATGTGGCAATCATTATTAAACGTTGATTTAGGCGATTTCCCAATTATGCCTTACAGCGAAGCAATGAGCCTTTACGGTTCTGATAAGCCAGATTTACGTAACCCAATGAAGCTTGTTGATGTAGCTGATTTAGTAAAAGACGTAGAGTTTAACGTATTTTCAGGCCCAGCTAATGACGAAAAAGGCCGCGTTGCTGTATTAACAGTACCGGGTGGCGCTAAGCTTTCGCGTAAGCAACTTGACGATTACACTAAGTTTATTGGCATTTACGGCGCTAAAGGTATGGCGTGGATGAAAGTAAACGACCGCGATGCAGGCGCTGAAGGCGTTCAATCTCCAGTTGCTAAGTTTTTAAACGAAGAGGTAATTACCCAGTTACTTGAGCGTACTAATGCACAAACGGGCGACATTATTTTATTCGGTGCCGATAAACGCAACGTTGTAAACGAAGCAATGGGCGCGCTTCGCTTGAAGCTTGGTGTTGATTTAGAAATCACTAACCTTGATAGCTGGGCGCCACTTTGGGTTGTTGACTTCCCAATGTTTGAAGAAGATGACGAAGGCACGTTACATGCTGTGCATCATCCATTCACAGCACCAAAAGATATTAGCGCAGAAGAGCTTGAAGCAAACCCTGCCGCGGCTATTTCAGATGCTTACGACATGGTATTAAACGGCTACGAAGTAGGTGGCGGTTCGGTACGTATTCATAATGCTGATATGCAAGAAGCAGCATTTAGAATTTTAGGTATTGATGCGCAAGAGCAACAAGACAAGTTTGGCTTTTTACTTGATGCCCTTAAATACGGCACACCACCACATGCTGGTTTAGCCTTTGGTCTTGACCGTTTAGTTATGCTTTTATGTGGTACCGATAACATTCGTGACGTTATTGCGTTCCCTAAAACCACTCAAGCATCGTGCTTATTAACCGATGCACCTAGCAAAGCTAATAGCGACTCGTTAACTGAGCTTGCAATCAGTGTGGTAGAAAAAGCAATTCCTAGCGAAGAGTAATACCGCGCGCAACAAATGCGCTTAGCTAGATTTAAAAACCCTTAGGAGTATGCCTAGGGGTTTTTTTATGGTTAAATTTAAACCAGTTCATACTAATCGTGTTAAGTTATTAGTCTATTTAGCACGCTAGAATAGTTAAATATTCAAGTTGCTTGGTATCAAATATTATTCAATAGAGAGGGAGTTCTTATGTCGTTTAATCTCACATTATTTGGTGAATTTTTAGCTTTTTTTATTTTGTTTTGCATTCCAATTTTTGCGCTGATTAGCTATAAAATAGGTAAACGCAAAAGCACCATGCCGGGCGTTTTAGCTTTTGTGGGCGGATGCTTAGCGGTATTTCCGCTCTTTGGCTTAATTTTTATCGCCTTATTAGCGCTTAAACAAGACTTGCCAAAAACCAGCCCTTATGCCCATTAAACAACCCTAAATACGGACACGTAGTCACAGTGCCAATTTCTAATAATAACTATTATTGCGATCAGCAATTTAGTGCCTTACAGCTAGCAAAACACACACTCGAAAACACAGAATTTGAAGCGTGTACGTATATAGATTGCGACTTATCTCAGGGGCAATTTAAAACGTGTCGATTTATAGAGTGCAGCTTTGAGCATTGCAATTTATCGAGCATTGAATGGGGATACAGCTCGCTTGAAAATGTAAGCTTTAGCCATTGTAAGTTAAACAGCGTGCAATGGAGCAATGCTGATTGGGGAGCGCTAAGTATAAATGCGCCGGTGAGCTTTAATAGCTGTGAGCTTAGTAACAGCTCTTTTTATGAATTAACTTTAAAATCACTAAAATTAATTCACTGCTTTGCAAAAAATGTTGATTTTAGACATGCCAATTTAAAGCAAAGTACATTTACAGGAAGTAATTTTCGCGATAGTGAGTTTTTTCAAACCACTTTAACTGAGTGTGACTTTGTAGGGGCTACAGAATTTAATATAGATTTAAACAGTAATACGTTAGCGGGGGCTAAGTTTGAGCGCTTTGAAGCCCTTAATTTACTGACAAGCCTTAACATTGAGCTTTGCGATTAATATGTGAGGAGCGTTTAGAAGCTGCATATTGCAAGCCTCTAAACAATGAATAACCTTTAATAAGATTAAACAGTGGCCTGTAGCTTGGTATTAACAGCTAGGGCCATTTTTATTACGTGCGTTTGCCAATGTGCGGGCAATTTCAAGCAGTGCAGGGGTGATGTCATCAGCGCCGTCTTTGATTAATTTAGTTACATCGCCTGATGAATATAAGCTATCGCGCGGCGACTTAATACCAAGCTCGCGCACAAAGTCTTTTGTTTTACCTGTGCTGCCTGTTTCAATAAATTTAAAAATAATACGCTCGTTGTTACTTTTTGGCTCGGCCTGTAACACGGCAATTTCTTCTTTATAGGCTTCTATTCGACTTTGCAAAATGTCGATACGTTGTTCAATAGTGCTGTATGATTTCATGGGGTACTTTTCTAAATTAACTAAAAATAATACCCGTATTATCGCATACATTAGCAATGGCGCGCGCTAACCTTTATAGTAAAAGTTATTTTTATTTAAAAACAATAATTTATATAAGTTAAAACATGCATAAAACAATAAAAAAGTTACTAACATTAAGTGCATTTAGCCTAACCGCGAGTTTAATATCACCATTAAGCTTTGCTAATGACGATGTAATAGTGGATCAAAGCCGCAATCGGACCATCCCTATAAATATCACATACCCCAATGAGAGCAATCAATGCAGCGTACACGCAAAGTGCCCTGTAGCATTTGTAAATGCAGGCTACGGCATTAGCCACAATGACTACACGTTTGCGAGTAAGCTATTTAATGCACAGGGTTATTTAAGCATTGCAGTCGCGCATGAGCTAAAAACCGACCCCGCGCTTAATCGCATACAACCTTATTTAACCACCCGCATGGAAAACTGGCATCGCGGTGTGGTCACCCTTAAATTTTTAGTTAATCAGCTAAGTGCTCAATACCCTGAGTATAACTTTTCCCAGCTCACGTTATTTGGCCACTCAAACGGCGGCGATATATCTGCTTTATATGCTTCAATTTACCCAAATGAAGTAAGCCAAATAATTACCCTCGATCACCGCCGCATGTTGATCCCACGTAATAAAAATATACGCGTGCTTACACTGCGTGGTAGTGATTACCCAGCCGATGCTAACGTGCTATTAAACGATACAGAGCTTAAAGAGTTCCCTGTTAGCCAAATAAAGATAGAAAAGTCGCGCCATAACGATATGCACGACGGTGGGCCAACATGGCTGGTGGATAGAATGAGTAAAGAAATGACCGTATTTATAAGTAGTAATCAGCTAAACTTCTTGGACTAAAAGATGGAATTATATGAGCAAGTAGGTCGGGAATTTGTTAATGGTAATTATACTTGTGATTTAAATAAATTAACTTGGACACAAGCTTTTACATTTATATTAAGAGAATACCACGACTTAGATATTCAAAAAGATAAAGTCCATCTTCTATGGACAGAAAACGGCGGTCATTTAAGGCGTAAACTTTCAAATGATAAACTTTTACTGAATGTATTAAAGTTAACTCTGCCAACCTACAGTGGAAATGGATTGGTTTTGTATCGAGGTGAATGTCATTTTTTATACCAACAAAATAAAATAGGTTTTTGTTGGACTCCTCTTCAAAGTGTTGCAGAAGCTTTTGCCAGTGGTCTAAATGCTATTGAGTCAGGTGGCGTCCTTTTAAAAGCTTATGCCCCAACGCCTGCGATTTTATCCGCTCCAAATAAGCATAGCTCTGACCAAATGGGGGAGTTTGAGTATACTTGTGATCCTAACTTGTTAGAGAATATTAAGACCGTTCAATTTTTTAAAAAAATTGAATCTTAGTTATTGCTTTTCGTATATAGCGCAGCCACAGCTGCGCTATTTTTGTTTTAGTTACTCAACTAATTCACTTACTACAATTGGGCTGTTATGCAGGGTTTTATGCACTGGGCATTTGTCGGCTATTCCTAGCAGACGCTGGCGCTGTGCTTCGGTTAAGTCGCCGCGTAGGGTAATTTTACGGGTAATGGCCTCTAGGTTTTGGGTACATTCGCCGTTGTCGCAATCTTTGTAATAGTCGCGGGTGTGTTCAAGCTCTACTTTTATATGATCAAGCGGCAGCTTTTTTAAGGTTGCATACATACGCAATGTCATTGAGGTACACGCGCCTAGACCTGCGAGTATATGGTCGTAAGGATCGGGGCCTAAATTACTGCCACCTACCTTTAACGGCTCATCGGCAAGCCATGTATGATCTTTAGTACTTACGTGCTGAGTAAATATATGATCTTTTTCTTCAACCAGTACTTTGCCGTTTTCTAATTTTGCGCTGTAGTTGCTTTGCTCATATTTAACGTAGCGGTTTGCCCAATTAGCAATTAGCGTAGCAGCGTACTCGGCATCGTTTTTATTACTTAGTAAGTGGTCGGCGTTATCGAGGCTAATAAAGCTTTTTGGGTGTTTGGCTGATGCATAAATTTTCTCGGCTTCTGAAATATTAACCGTGGCATCAACAGGGGAGTGCATAACTAAAAGTGCGCGTTTTAATTTACCTATATGGCTACGGTCGTACTTTGCGATGTCCTCTACAAATTGTTTTTTTATGGTAAATTCGCGCCCAGCTAAGCTAACTTTAGCTTCACCTGCGGCGTTTATTTCGTCTAAATGGGCTTCAAAGTTATGTGCAACGTGTTGCGCATCTGAAGGAGCGCCAATTGTAGTAATAGCCGATACCTCAGGAATATGCTCTGCAGCAGCCAGTACGGCAGCGCCGCCTAAGCTGTGGCCAATTAATAACTGCGGCGCATCAAAGTAAGTACGCAGGTGATCGGCTGCGGCCACTAAATCTTGAATATTTGATGAGAAGTTACTGTTTGCAAAGTCGCCGTCGCTATTGCCAAGGCCGGTAAAGTCAAAGCGCAGTACGGCAATACCCTGTTGGGTAAGGGCGCGGCTTATGCGCGTAGCGGCAGCAATATCTTTACCACAGGTAAAGCAGTGTGCAAATAAAGCATAAAACTTTACATCGCCGGCTGGGCGTTCAAGCTGGCCTGCAAGTTCTAAATCGCCGCTTTTAAAAGATACTTTTTGTCGCATAGAAGAGCCTTAGTGTTTCATTAAAATACGTTACAATAATAGATAAGATATAAGCACTAACTAGTGTAATTTCAATGTTTATTATGCTTTGATCTTGATCAAGTAAACTGCTTACTATTTCATCTTGAGGACATTTGTCCTTATGTTTTTTGGGTGGTTTGTCTATCCTCGCACAGCGCTATAATGAAGGTTTTGCTACTTTATATTGGCTAATTAGCTATATTTTAAAGCAGCTCACTTCTAACAACCTATTCACTGGAACGTACAATGCAATTACCTACTGTTGATTATAAAGCTCCCGATGCGGCTGCTCACTTTGTTGAATCGTTAAGAAACACCGGTTTTGGTGTATTAAAAAATCACCCAATCCCGCAATCTTTAGTTGAGTCTATTTACGAAAAATGGCAAGACTTTTTTAATTCAGAGCAAAAGCACGACTTTTTATTTTCTAAAGAAACGCAAGACGGTTATTTCCCGCCTTCTGTATCTGAGGTAGCTAAAGGCTTTACAGTAAAAGACATTAAAGAGTACTTTCATGTTTACCCTAAAGGTCGCGTACCTGCAGAGCTTGAAGCCGACGTACGTGAGTACTACCGCTTAGCTAACGAATTTGCAGCAACGCTTTTAAGCTGGGTTCAAGCAGAGGCACCAGCCGATGTACGTGCTAAGTTTTCTATCGATTTAAAAGACATGATTGCTGATTCTGAGCAAACATTGTTACGCATTTTACATTACCCGCCAATGACAGGTGATGAAGAGCCAGGTGCAATTCGTGCTGCGGCACATGGTGATATTAACTTATTAACTGTGTTACCTGCATCGAACGAGCCAGGTCTGCAAGTACAAAAAACTGATGGCGGTTGGTTAGATGTGCCATGTGACTTTGGTAGCTTAATTATTAATATTGGTGACATGTTACAAGAAGCGTCGGGCGGGTACTTCCCATCGACTATTCACCGTGTAATTAACCCAACGGGTAAAGCGTCGACTAAGTCGCGTATTTCTTTACCACTGTTTTTACACCCACGTCCTGATGTTGTGCTTTCTGAGCGTTACACGGCAGACAGCTACCTACAAGAGCGATTACGCGAGCTAGGTGTTAAATAACGTTATATTTATTGAGTTAAATATAAACCAAAAGCGGCTTTTAGCCGCTTTTGTTGTTTTTAAGCAAGGTTATACCAATCCGCAATAATGTTGAATCATTTTTAGGGGCTAAACGTGTCGCTATCTGCGTTAAAAAATTCTCATTTATGACTATATGGATGCAGAAGGTAGAGCAATGCAGGAGCAATTGCCGAGAACAACTAAATAACGAATTTATTGACTAGCTATCAACACGTTTATCTATTCTCAAAATAGATCACTTAATTAAGCGGATTGGTATTAATTTTTTGGGTAAGTTTGTTTCATTATTAAAACCGACTCAGCAATTATTTGCTCAAGTATAGCTAAATCGATATTTTCCAATTTTGTCACGTACAAACAGCTTTTACCTAGGCTATGTTTACCAAGCTTATTTAATAATGCCGCTATTTTGGGGTGATCAAAGCCAGGCATAATATAAATAGAAAGCTTAGTTTTGCGTGGTGAAAACCCTGTGATTGGCCATTCACCTGTGCGGCCGGAGTCGTACCTATAGCTGTATTGGTCAAACCCTATAATATCTTTACCCCATACAATAGGCTTTGCCCCTGTGACTTTTTCAAACAGGGTTAGTAAGGTTTGTGTGTCTTCAATACGCTTTGAATCTATACTTTCTAGGCATTGCTTAAGTGTTATTTGGTTTGCTTTAGTTTTTAATGTCATAGCGTTGATTTGTATTGTTATTAGCTACTCTAAGGTTAGCACTTAATTTGCTAAGTGAATATTTCCATGCATTTCTAAGTTAGTTGCGTATAATGCGCCCTTGGCCGGTTTGGCCTTTTTTTTATTGAGAGATTTTATGAGTTTTGATGGTTTAGGTTTATCACAGTCTTTAGTTAACGCGGTTTTAGAAAAGGGCTATGAAACGCCAACGCCTATTCAGGCTCAAGCAATTCCTGCAATTATTGAACGTCGCGATGTCATGGCGGCTGCACAAACAGGCACAGGTAAAACCGCTGGTTTTACGTTACCGCTAATTGAGCTGTTATCTAAAGGCAGTAAAGCAAAAAGTAACCACGTACGTGCCCTTATTTTAGCGCCTACGCGTGAGCTGGCTTTGCAGGTAAGCGAAAACGTTGAAGAATACGCTAAGCACTCTGCTGTAAGTTCGTTTGTAGTGTACGGCGGCGTAAAAATAAACCCACAAATGCAGCGCCTTCGTAAAGGGGTTGATATTTTAGTGGCCACGCCTGGGCGTTTAATCGATTTACATAATCAAAACGCGGTTAAGTTTGATAATGTTGAAGTGCTGGTACTTGATGAAGCGGACCGCATGCTTGATATGGGCTTTATTCACGACATTAAACGCCTGATTGCTAAAATGCCGCCTAAACGCCAAAACTTAATGTTTTCGGCAACGTTTTCAGATGATATTCGAGCATTAGCAAAAGGGTTAATTAACGACCCTGTTGAAATATCAGTTGCGGCAAAAAACACCACTGCTAAAAGCGTAACGCAAAGCGTTTACGCTGTTGATAAATCGCGTAAAACCGCATTACTTAGCCATTTAATTCGTAGCAACGATTGGCAACAAGTATTAGTGTTTAGCCGTACCAAGCACGGTGCAAACCGTTTAGTTAAACAGCTTGAGCGCGACGACATAGTAGGCGCCGCTATTCATGGTAATAAATCACAAGGTGCCCGTGTTAAAGCGCTTGATGGCTTTAAAAGTGGTGAAGTGCGTGTACTAGTAGCGACTGATATTGTGGCACGTGGCCTTGATATTGTTGAGCTTCCGCATGTGGTTAACTACGACTTACCAAACGTATACGAAGATTACGTTCACCGTATTGGCCGTACAGGCCGTGCTGGTGCATCAGGGCATGCTATTTCGTTTGTAACAGCCGATGACGCCGCTGATTTATACGGTATTGAACGTTTTATAGGTGAGCTAATCCCTCGCGCTGAAGAGCCTGGATTTGAACCAACTAGCCCAGTACCTGAGCGCGCATTAGATGCTCGCCCAATTAAACCTAAAAAGCCTAAAAAAGCAAAGCAGCCGTTTAACAAGCCTAAGTCTGATAAGCCGAACAGCAAAAAACCAAACAATGGGGGAAGCGGTACCGGCCCTCGTCGTGGTGGTTCTAAAAAACCAGCAGCCAAAACCGATGACAACGCACAAAGCCCATGGGCAAAGCGCCAATCGGTAGGTGGTAATGGCCAGCGCCGTCGTCGCCCAAATAACGATTAATCATTATTAAAGATTGTATTGGCCTTTAATTAAACGCCAATACAAAAAACGCGCTACCTTTTTAATAGAAGTAGCGCGTTTTTTATTATCTGAAATTTATACTTACATGATCAACGAATTAACGCCTAAACCTACAAACAAGGTAACGCTAACGCTTAGTAAGGTGCCTAGCATAACGTACTCGGTGAGCTTTTTATCTTTACTGGCACTTAAATCGCCAAACCTAAATACCGACTTGGCAGCTAGCAAAAAGCCAAGCCCAGCAAATTGATCAAGTAATATAAAGCTGAGCATAAGTACTCGCTCTATCATGCCAATGCTTTGTCCGGCCAACGGTAAGCTGCCCTCACTTGAAAAGTTAGCGGTGAGCCTTTCAAGCATCATTCTTATAAATACGGCACTTGGGCTTAATATAATTAAATATCCGCATACAACCCAAAGCACTTTAGGGTTTGTGGCAAGTGCGCTTACGTACGCGATTAAACTTTGGTTATCAGTTATATAAATACACAGCGCTATTATTACGGCTATATGCGCGATTTGGTCGAGTAAAAAGGGCACAACCCCTTTGTTAGAATACGACTTAGCAATATCTATTAGGTAGTGGCTAAGCATAATTACAGCGGTTGAAAGTAACACGGTGCTTAGTTGTTGCCAGCCATAGCTATATTCCCAAAGCGCTAAAATAACGGCGCTAACCACACCGTGTACTAATACATGCAGGTAGAGCTTTTTAGCTTTAAAGTGGTGGGTGTTTCTATCGTTTACCCAGCTCATTGGTTGTAAAAAAAAGTCACTGACTAGGTGGCCTATAATTAATGTCACTAATAATAACGAAAACCCCATTACTCACTTCCTTTTGCAATCGTTGTTATGACCTGTTTAGCGTGTACTATAAATCGCTCTATTAGCTGATAATTTGCTAAGTTAAGCAATTTAGTGACATTTTCGCGACTGGTGCTAAGCTCTTTTGCCAGTGCTGCATGGCTGTTATCGGCCTGGGTTAAATACACGTAAAGCGCATTGGCTTGTTTTTGCGTTATCTTGCTAAACAAGGTATCAATAAAGGCAAGGTTAAGACTAAAGCCTTCATCTAGGGTGTGCTTTGCTATCTGTAAGGTAAAGCGCTGATTGGCTATTTTATCAAGGCCTTGCCCTGAGAGCACAAAGGCCGAGCCGGTGGCTGTTTTTATATCGCTGCGTGGGTTGTCTACCTCACCTAAGGCCATACTTTGGCGTAGCTCGTAACCTGCCGACTTTAAATGCAAATAAATGATAATAGCGGTTTTAATTAACTGCTCGCTTTTATTTATTTGTAACTGAAAAGCATCACCTCGGTATATGGTCCACAGTGAGGTATTATCACTAATTGCACGCAAACTTTGCTCTAGCTGATAAAGCATGGCATCGTATTGCTGCTTAGGTATTTTTTGCGATTTAATTATATCGCCGCTGATCACACCAATCATAAAAATCCAAAAAGTAACTTAATGCAGTTACATAGAATCAGGTAACCAAATTTGGTTACATTTAATTAAGTAACCAATTTAGGTTACTTAAAACAAAATTGCAAGGTTCACTCGTTAATGGCGTTTTATTTCAGCTGCGCTGAGCTGTGAGCACTTAAGGAAACAAATGACTTTACAAAACGATCAGCAAATCAGTAAGCCACGTGTCGGTATTTTTGTTGATGTACAAAACATTTATTACACGTGCCGCGAAAGTTACCGTAAAAACTTTGACTACAATGCATTTTGGGCGCACATGAAGCAGCAGTATTCTATAGATTGTGCATTTGCGTATGCTATTCACCGCGGTGATGAAAAACAAAACCAGTTTCAAAATATTTTGCGTGCTATTGGCTTTGAGGTAAAACTTAAGCCGTTTATTCAGCGCCGTGACGGCAGCGCAAAAGGGGATTGGGATGTAGGCATAACGATAGATATGCTAGAGCAAGGCAAAAACCTCGATAAAGTTATTTTGCTCTCTGGTGATGGCGACTTTGCGTTATTGCTAGGGCATTTAAAAAATCAATACAATGTACCGTGCGATGTTTACGGCGCCGATAAGTTAACCGCAGAGGTGCTTAAGCAAAGTGCAGAACAGTTTCATTTAATTGATGATAGCTTACTACTCTAAAGCATAAAATATAGCGGCTAAGTGCCTGCAACATGAGAGTTTTTAAAAAAGAGCCTATATAGCTAATATAGGCTTTTTTTATTGCTGTAATAAATTGGGTTTACTCAGCGGTTATGGTAATTTTACGCCATATCATGTTATTGAGGACTCACATGCTTTATTACAGCGACATGCCATTAGACCGCGGGTCTAATTTTCGTAAAAACGCGGCGTGGTTAAACGCACAAATGTCGGCACAAAGTAAGTGGCTTTTGGTGAATAATAACCACACTTTGTTTTATAAAGACGCAGCTCAAGTGTGCTACTTAACGTATCAGCAGATTGCCCATTTAGATTTATCAAACGCTATTTATTTAGGCTCAAATACCGAGCAACAGGGTGTGTTTGCGTTAGATGTTTCAACCATACACGATGACGAACTCAAGTGCGTTATAGGCGACGCACAGTTTTTTGATATACGCCAATATGGCCCTCACGTTGATATACAAGATGGCTCTATCGCCGCACTTGCCCGTGGCTTATGTTATTGGCATGCAACGCATAGTTTTTGTGGGCGTTGTGGCAGTAAAAATACATTAGTAGAGGCAGGGCATTCACGCCTATGTGAAAACGAGCACTGCAAGCACCCTACATTTCCACGCACTGACCCTGCAGTAATTATGGTGGTTACTAAAGTATTTGAAGATGGAATAGAGCGTTGTTTATTGGGTCGCCAAGCAATATGGCAACAAGGTATGTATTCGTCATTGGCAGGCTTTGTAGATCCAGGTGAAACACTAGAGCAAGCTGTAGCGCGCGAAGTTAAAGAAGAAGCAGGCATTGACGTTGATAATGTACGTTATATTGCCTCACAACCTTGGCCATTTCCTTCTTCTATTATGTTGGGTTTTATTGCTCAGGCTAAAACTGAGCAAATAAACGTAGATAAAGACGAATTAGACGATGCCAAATGGTTTACGCGCGAAGAAGTTAAGGCGTTTGGCAATATGGGCGATGAAGGAGATCATTATAAACTCCCTCGGGTCGATTCAATTTCGCGTTTTTTAATTGAACAATGGCTTTCTAATAAGGTTTAAGGATTGGTAATGGCGACAAGCAAAAATAAAAATACCCAGTTAGTATCAACGGGGCGTAAAAAAGCCTACACCCATGGTGTGGTAAACCCCGTAGTACAGCGTGCTTCTACAATTGTATTTGACAGCGTGGCCGAATTAAAAGAAGCCGCTAAAACCCGCGGCGATAAAACATTATTTTATGGCCGCCGTGGCACAACTACACATTTTGCCTTGCAAGAGGCGATAACCGAGCTTGAAGGCGGCGAAGGCTGCGCACTTTACCCATGCGGCGCTGCGGCAATAAGCCAAGCGTTATTGTCGTTTGTAAAGGCGGGCGATCATATTTTAATGGTTGATAACGTGTATGAACCTACGCGTGATTTTTGCGATAAAATTTTAGCGGGACTAGGTGTTACCACCACTTATTACCCACCCACGATTGGCGCAGGTATTGAGGCGTATATTCAGCCAAACACAAAAGTGCTGTTTTTAGAATCGCCTGGCTCTATAACCATGGAAATACAAGATGTACCTGCCATGGTTAAAGTAGCCAATGAGCATAATATTATGACCATGCTTGATAACACCTACGGCAATGGGTTGCATTACCGCCCACTTGAACACGGTGTAGATATTAGTATTCAAGCAGCAACTAAGTATATTGTTGGCCACTCTGATGTAATGATGGGTGTAGCAGTGGCAAATAAAAAGTACTGGCCAACCCTGCGTGAGCAGTCGTACTTATTGGGGCAATGCACCAGCGCAGATGATGCCTATTTAGCGCTTAGAGGCTTACGCACTATGGCAGTGCGTTTAAACCAGCACGAAAAGGCGGCTATAGAGGTGGCAAAATGGCTTGAGCAACATGAGTTAGTTGATCATATTCGCCATCCTGCATTTGCAAGCTGCCCTGGGCATGAATTTTTTAAGCGCGACTTTGATGGCAGCAATGGGTTGTTTTCATTTGTAATGAAAACCGGTAACCAAAAAGCCATTGATGCGTTTTTAGATAGCCTTGAGCACATTAAAATGGGCTTTTCGTGGGGCGGCTTTGAAAGTTTAGTTACCGCAAATTTGACCATGAAAGGTTTACGTTCGAACACCGGTTGGGATTTAGGCCCTGTTATTCGCTTGCATATTGGCCTTGAAGACATTGATGATTTAATTAATGACTTAAGCCAAGCGCTTGAAGTATACCAACAGCATTTATAAAAATAGGCTAAATAAACAAAGTTTGGCCTGTTACATTTAAACGGTTTGTTACAAAGCTCACTAATGGTGAGCTTTTTTTTGCTGGTAATTCAAGGTGTTTACACTTACTGTTGTTACATTACGCTTTATTTTAAAGCATGAGCAACGTCATTAAGGAAAGCCAATGGCAACATCATCATTAGTGAACATAGGGCGATTAACCCAAATAGCGGGTTTTGAGCTAGTACGTATGTTTTTAACCAAGCGCGGCTTAATTGCTATGGCCGCCTTTGCCCTTGTTTGGTTACTTATTTTACGCTACCCGATAGGCCAAGCCGTCAGCATTATTAGTGCCCCCAATTTTGAACAAATGGCACGCGATATTTCAGGCAGTATTGGTTTAAGTAAGTTGCTTGATTGGCCTGAGGCCGAATTTGCTATGTACTGGCTAGTCGCTTTGTATAGCTTTCCGCTGTTTGCTATTTTTATATCAAGCGATCAAACCGTTGGCGATAGAGAGCGCGGCACATTACGGTTTTTATCATTGCGTTCTACTCGGTTTGAAATTTTATTTGGCCGTTTTTTAGGTCAGCTTGGCGTGTTAGCGTGTTTATTAGCTATTACCCTAGTGGCAACCCTTGGCGTACTTGGTTACAGAGAGCCTAGCCTATTAATGGGTGGGTTAAGCCGTGCGGTTTCTATATTTATAATAATGGTGGTGGTACTTAGCCCGTTTGTAGCATTAATGAGTTTGATTAACACGTTTGCTCGCTCGTCGCGTTTAGCAATTGTGTTAGCCATTTTATATTTTGCTGGTGGCGGCATTATTGTGGGTATATTGGCGTGGCAAGTACCGGCTTTAAATGCGCTCGATTACCTTTTCCCTGGGGTTAATTCTGAGCTTTTAGCTGGGCAAAACCTACCTTTATTGAGTGCCTTAGGTGTGCCGCTTATTCAAAGCGCTGTATTTATAGCAATTGCGCATCGAATATTTACAAGGAGTTCGCTATGAGCGTATTAATAAAAGCCAGCGGCTTGAGTAAATCGTTTGGCGCAAAGCAAGCACTTAACAACGTAAGCTTTGAAATTCAAAAAGGCGCACCTGTGGCGTTAGTGGGCCCTAATGGCGCCGGTAAAACCACATTATTTAGTTTATTGTGCGGCTATATTATCCCAAGCCACGGTGAGCTCAGTATTTTAGGGCATAAGCCTGGTAGTGCAGCGTTGTTCAACCAAGTGAGTGCATTACCGCAAGATGCGCAGTTAGATCCGCGTTTTAATATAGATAAGCAACTGGCGTTTTATGGCAAGCTTCAAGGCATGGGCGCTAAACAAAGCCACAATGAAGCGCTGCGCGTACTTGATTTGGTTGGCTTAAAAGAAGTCGCTAAACAGCGTGCTGGCGATTTATCTCACGGTATGCGTAAACGGGTAACGATAGCGCAAGCGCTGATTGGCTCGCCGAAAATAGTGATGCTTGATGAAGCCACAGCAGGGCTTGACCCTATTCATGCCAGAGAGGTGCGAGAGCTGGTATCGAGCTTAAGCGATGAAGCCACCTTTATTTTAAGTTCGCACGATTTAACCGAACTTGAGCGATTATGCTCCCAAGTGCTTCACCTAGATAAGGGCATTTTGAGCGAGCACCAAACAAAAGACAACAATACGCATACTCACTTTTATACCTTAATGCTCAACGAGGCGTATCAAAATGTGGAGCAACAACTGCAGGCGTTAGCAGGTGTAAACCGTGTGTATATGAGCCAACATAAAGAATACGTGATTGAGTACCAGCCAACCGGTGAGCCACTTGATATTGCTTTATTAAACTTTTGCCATCAACAAAACTGGCAATATAGGCAGTTAGTAAATGGTCACACCTTAGAAAATCAAATATTTACACAGGAGAAAGCATAATGGGACTACTCAGTGGTTTAATGGGAAATGCAAGCGAAGTAGATGATTCTGATTTAGAAAAAGTACTTGCCAATACCCTAATAGATGGCGAACAAGTAGAAAAAGCCTATAAGGTGATTCGCGATATGTTTATTTTTACTAATAAGCGTTTAATTTTAATTGATAAGCAAGGTATGACCGGCTCTAAAATGGAAATGGTGAGTATTGCTTATTCTAAAATTACTAAGTTTAGCAAAGAAAGTGCAGGGCACTTTGATTTAGATGCCGAGCTTAAAATTTGGATTGGTTCAGACCCAACGCCTATTAGTAAAGAGTTTAAATCGGGCGATAATATTAACGAAGTTTATCGTGTAATAAGTCAGCATGCGCTTTAGTTTGCTGAACATGTTTTAAGTAGTTGTTGACTATATGTTGCAACTACTTTAAATTTACAGTTTCTTACACCTACTTACAATTAACTTAATAAATACAACTGCTTAATTAAGTTTTCATTCAGTTTCTCAGCGTTAGCATGTCCCCACTTTAGTCAATGAGCTAAAGCATAAAAAGCAATGCACAAAGGGAAGTCTTACAATGAAAAAATTAGCAGTTATTATTTCAAGCATTTTATTATCTAGCACTGCGGCTGCTGCAGACAGCTACAATTCAATCAGTAATTTAAGCTACAAAGATAGCGATAACAACGACACCGTTGCTGTAGACTCTATTTATTACCTATCTCCTAAAAAAACATTAGGTCCGTACGATCAGTTTGAGTACATTAATAAACAAACTAACGTTTACGGCGGTTATGCTGATGACGACTTTGGCGATGTTACTAATATTGGTGGCGAATACTTTATCAATGAATTTGTTGTTGGCGCATCTTACGAAAACCTTGACCCAGATTCGGGCTCTAACGGTGAGCTTTACAAGCTAACTGGTGGCTACTTCTTTAACCCTGATTTATTAGCAAAAGTAACGCTTGTTGAAAACAAAGACGGCGATGACTTTACTTTGTTTGATTTAGCATACAATCACATGCTAAACAGCACAGACTACGTAGGTGTAACACTTACATCTGATGACGACTTTGATTACCGCGCTGTTGCAGCTAAGTACTTTATTGACTTACAGCAAGGTAACTTTTTAACGTTTGAAGGTAAATACGAGAGCATTGAAGATGCAGAAAACCAGTGGGTAGCAGAAACTAACTACTACTTCTCAAAAGCAACCTCAGTATTTGCTAACTACAACAAGCAAGATACATACAGCTTTGGTGCTCAGCACTTCATCAATAAAAACATTGGTCTTAAAGTAGGTTACGAGAACAATGCAGATGACTCTGATAACGATGCATACTTTGCAAACATGCGTTTTCAGTTTTAATTAAGCCCTGTACTTAATTAAAAGCATAAAAAGCCCGCTACTGTAGCGGGCTTTGTTGTTTTTAACTTAAATTATCCGTGGTAAAAGTTTTACCAGGTGCAATTACGGTCTTTGTTCTGCTCATCTAAATAGCATTTTTTAAATTAAAAATAATAATTTTTTTGAAAAATGAGAAAAATATAATGAGGGATAGTTATATTGATGAGGTTTATCGAATAGTTAAGTTGTATTCAATTTAGCGACAGTTTGTACCTTATTTGTTACTTTTGAAGTTTAAATGCTGAGATATAATTCTACTGTAGATTTAAGATGTGCTTTATATTTACATTTGTACGGAATGATTAACAATTTAAGTTGTTGGTATTGTGTTTAATTTGTTCTCCCGTTCATTTTTTGTTCATTATTTGTTGTTAGGATGCGGCCCGACTTTGGCTACATGGCCCAAGCATAGAAAATAACATTTATAGGGAATTTAAAATGAAAAAATTAGCCGTTATCATTTCGAGTATTTTATTATCAAGCGCTGCATCTACTGCAATGGCAGCCGATACTTACCAATCTATCAGCCACGTAGGATACATGGACATTGATGGAGATGACACGGTAAGTGTTGACTCAACTTATTACTTTTCTCCAAAAGCGACGTTAGGTCCTTACGATCAATTTGAGTACATCAATAAGCAAACAAATGTTTATGGTGCATACAGTGATAATGATTTTGGAGATATTACTAGCGTTGGCGGTGAGTATTTTGTACAAGATTTCGTATTAGGTGCGCAGTACAATAATTTCGACAGTGATTTTGGCTCAAGCACGGATGTAATTGAACTTTCAGCAGGCTATTTCTTTAATCCAAACCTTGTATTAAAAGCAACGTTTGTAGATGTTGAAGATGCTGACAATCAGTTTGTGTTTGACTTAGCATATAACCACGAATTAAACAGCACTGATTATATCGGCTTTACTGTAACAGCAGATGACGAGTTTGATTACCGTGCAGTAGCAGCTAAGTACTTTGTTGATTTACAGCAAGGTAACTACTTAACTGTTGAAGGTAAATTTGAAGATGTTGATGGCGGTTCTAGTAGCTGGGAATTAGCATCTAACTACTATTTCAGTAAAGCAACATCGGTGTTTGTTACAGTTAACAAGAACGATGACTACGCTTTTGGTGCTCAACACTTTTTCAATAACAATGTTGGTTTAGAAGCAGGTTACGGTAATAACTGGGATGATTCTGATTACGATGCTTACTTTGCAAATGTAAGCTTACAGTTCTAATTTAACCAAAAGTTAGTTACTGAACAAAAAGCCCGCTACTGTAGCGGGCTTTGTTGTTTTTAACTTAAATTAACCGTGGTAAAAGTTTTACCAGCCGCAATTACGGTCTTTGTTCTGCTCATCTAAATAGCGTTGCAGCGGTGCAAAGTAATCAAGCATAGCGGTTGCATCCATTTGTGGCTTGCCAGTGATGGTTTCAAGGGCTTCTTGCCATGGACGAGAAGAGCCCATTTCCAGCATTGCGTTTAGCTTATCCCCTGCTTCTTTTGAATTATAAATAGAGCAGCGGTGAATGGCTTTATCGTTACCGGCTATTTCACATAAGCTACGGTGAAATTCAAACTGTAAAATATGCGCTAAAAAGTAACGTGTATAAGGAGTGTTGCCTGGTACGTGGTATTTAGCACCTGGATCAAAGTCATCTTCGCTACGTGCAATAGGCGCTTTCACACCTTGGTATTTTTCACGTAGCTCCCACCACGCTTTATTATAATCTTGTGGCTTTACTTGGCCCGAAAATACCTGCCAGCGCCATTGATCAACCATTAAGCTAAAGGGCACAAACGCGACTTTATCTAGCGCCATTTTCATTAGTAAGCCAATGTCTTTTGACTCATCAGGTACTTGCTCGAGTAAACCAATCTCTTTTAAGTAACCGGGTGTAACCGATAAAGCAATGGTGTCGCCAATGGCTTCGTGAAAACCATCGTTGGCACTTTCTTGATAAAATAAAGGTTGTTTATTATAAGCGCGCTGATAAAAGTTGTGGCCTAGCTCATGGTGAATAACAGAAAATTCTTCGCCGGTGCGTTGAATACACATTTTAATGCGTAAATCGTCTTTGCTATCTATATTCCAAGCAGAGGCATGACACTGTACGTCTCTGTCTTTCGGTTTTACAAATAACGAACGCTCGTAAAAAGTCTCTGGCAGTGGCTCAAACCCCATTGAGGTAAAAAAGGTTTCAGCACCTTTAACCATTTTTAGCTCGTCGTAATTATTTTTAGCTAATAGCTCGGTAACATCGTAACCCGGATCGGCGTTTTCTGGCGCGACCACATCGTAAATGTTACCCCACGCTTGCGCCCACATGTTTCCTAATAAATGCGCAGGAATAGGCTCATCTTGGGCTACTTTGTCGGTGCCGTATTTTTCGCCTAATTTAGCGCGTACATGGCAATGCAGTGAGTTATAAAGTGGCTTTACTTGCCCCCAAATGCGGTCAAGCTCGGTTGTAAAGTCATCGGCTGGCATATCGTACTTGCTGCGCCACATTGCGCCGGTATCAGCATAACCTAGCTCTTTAGCCCCTTCGTTTGTAAGGGTTACTTGCTGCTCGTAAAGTGGGCGCATGGGCTTTGAAATTTGGCGCCACCCTTGCCATAAATCAAGTAGCTCGTTGTAATCACGGCTGGTGGCCATTTTTGCGGTCATATCACCAAGGCTTAAACAGCTGCCATCGTCTTTACAGTATTTACCTTTACCGTATAAACCACCTAGCTCTGCCACAATAGTTGAAAGTTGGGCTGTTTTTTCAGCGTCCTGAGGAGCGGGTAAAGTAAGCGCAAGTTTAAGTTTATTAAGCTTGCGGCGTGCATCGTAATCAAGCGCTAAGTCGTCAAATTGTGCTGCCTGATTGGCTAAACGTACGACCGACTCGGTCATTTTACGATTAACTTCGGCAGATAACGCCGAGGTGTCGTGTGTTATAAAGTTTGCGTAAATCCACTCAGCGCGGCTCGACTCTAGGTAAAGCTCACTTAGTTCTTGCTCGGCTTTGGCAATAAATGCATTGGCATCTTGTTTTGTAAGAGGCTTCTCGGTCTGTGCTGAATCGGTAGTGTCTATGGCTATTTCTGCTTCGCAGGCGGTTAGCGCTAATGTACTTGCGACTATGAGGGCGCTCATACTTAGTTTAAAGCGTGGCGTGTTCATTGTATTCCTTTGGTTTATTGTTATTAAGAAAGTGATAATAGCAGCGATGTTTAAAACAATAAAATTAATACGTTAAGGCGTGTGGTGCATCGCGCAATGATTGTATTTAAACTAAGATGGGTCATAATTAAGTTACTATTTTCATTCAATGTAAAAGGAATGTGCTCATGTCAGTATTTATAATATTGCTGGTCGTGGTGGTGGTTATTTTTGCAGTCAAAGATATTCGCCTCAACCTGATCAGCCGTCCTACGTTTAAAATGTTTAAAAAGGTACTTCCGCCGCTCTCGCAAACTGAGCGAGAGGCAATGGAAGCCGGCGATGTATGGTGGGATGGTGAGCTATTTAGTGGTAATCCAGATTGGCAAAAACTGCATAGCTTTCCAAGGCCTGAGCTTAGCGATAAAGAAAATGACTTTATGGATAATCAGGTTAACACGCTACTGGCGATGCTAGATGATTACCAAATTGTACAAAAAGATAAAGACTTGCCAAAAGAAGTCTGGGATTACTTAAAAACAGAGGGCTTTTTTGCGCTGATCATTCCTGAAAAATTTGGTGGACGTGAGTTCTCTGCCATTGCTAATTCAACCATAGTGTCAAAAATTGCTACAAAAAGCTTAACTGCGGCGGTTACAGTTATGGTGCCTAATAGCTTAGGCCCAGGCGAGCTGTTACTGCATTATGGCACAAAAGAGCAACAAGACCGTTGGTTGCCAAGCCTTGCAAGTGGTAAAGATGTACCGTGTTTTGCACTTACCGGCCCAGAAGCAGGCTCTGATGCGGGCAGTATTCCCGACTCAGGCGTAGTGTGTAAAGGGCAGCATAATGGTGCAGAAGTTATAGGCCTGCGTTTAAATTGGTCTAAGCGTTATATTACGCTTGCGCCGGTGGCAACCGTACTTGGCCTTGCCTTTAAAATGTATGACCCAGATGGGTTATTAGGCGATGAAAAAGAGCTAGGTATTACCTGTGCGCTAATTCCTACAGATCACGAAGGTGTAGAAACGGGTGAGCGCCATTATCCATTAAACATGGCATTTATGAACGGAACTACCTACGGTAAAGATGTTTTTATTCCGCTAGATTGGATTATTGGTGGTGAGCAGGGCGCAGGGCGAGGCTGGCGCATGTTGGTTGAGTGTTTAAGTGCTGGGCGCGGTATTTCTTTACCTGCACTAAGCACCGCAACAGGACATTTAGCCTCTAAAATGACTTCTGCTTACTCTGTGGTACGCCAACAGTTTGGTGTATCAATTGGCCAATTTGAAGGTGTACAAGAAGCCTTAGCGCGTATTGGCGGGTTAACGTATACGTTAGAGTCTGCGCGTTTAATGACCGCAGGCGCAATAGATTTAAAACTTAGCCCATCGGTTGTTACCGCCATTGCAAAATACCATATGACCGAAATGGGGCGTACGGTAATGAACGATGCAATGGACATTCATTCTGGTAAAGGTATTCAAGTTGGGCCTAATAACTATTTAGCCCATGGTTATATGGGGATCCCGGTATCGATTACTGTTGAAGGGGCAAACATTTTAACCCGTAACTTAATGATTTTTGGCCAAGGTGCCACGCGTTGTCATCCGTTTGTGTTAAAGGAAATGGAAGCTGCCGCAATGGAAGACGATGATGCAGCACTTGATCAATTTGATAGTTTATTGATGAAGCACATTTTATTTGCTGCCAGTAATGCCGGCATGGCTTTTGTGCATGGTCTTACGCGAAGCTGTTTGGCAAAAGCGCCCGTGTGCGGTGCAACCGCTGTGTATTACAAACAGCTAAGCAGAATGAGCCGAGGGCTTGCTTTTACTACAGATGTAGCCATGTTGGTACTTGGTGGTGAGCTAAAGCGTAAAGAGATGATTTCGGCGCGTTTAGGCGATGTGCTTAGCCATTTATATTTAGCGTCTACTGTATTAAAGCGCTTTGAAGATGAAGGGCGCCAACAGGCTGATTTACCTTTTGTGAAATACGCTATTGAAAATTCTCTTTATGAGATAGGCCAAGCGTTTGATGGTTTTTTCAAAAACTTTTCAAATCCGGTGGTTAACTTTTTACTTAAACGCATTGTGTTTCCGCTGGGGAATCACTACCACAACCCAAGTGATGAAACAGCCCAAAGTATTTGCGAGCATATGACGCAACCTGGGGTGTTTAGAAACCGCTTAACGCACTTATGTTATGTAGATGAAAATGCGGGCACGGGCGTGATGGAAAATGCATTTTTAGCTATGCACGATATGCAAACACAGTTTAAAGAGTTAAAAAACTGGCAACGCAGTGGTAAGGTCCCTGCAACGCTCGACATAGAAGGCGCAATTAATTACGCACTAGAGAATGAGCTCCTTGCGCAAGCAGATGCCGATGCAATGCACCATACCAATAAACTAAGAAAACAAGCAATTGCCGTTGATAACTTTAAACCCGGTGAATTATAACGCTTAAGATAAGCGCTAAACGCAAAAAGGCCTTACATGTGTAAGGCCTTTTTTGTGGTGTATAAGTTAGCGTGCGTAAGGGTCTGCAACTATTTTATCGATATACCATTTCCCTTTTTTACGAAGCATTTTAACGCTGCGCATATCATCGACTTTGTCGCCATTAAAGTAGCCTGTAAAAATGAGGTTTATTTTGGCGTTATCGCCATATTGTTCGCGTACGCTCATGTTGGTCATATCGACTTCTATTACTACTTCATCGTATTGCAGGTTTACTAAGTTTCGGGCAAATTGCTTAGCGGTGCCATAGGATTTCATAATCCGGCTTAGGTTAGGGGTGGCCATTGTGCTGGCTTTTTGTAAATCTTTTTGATTATACAATGCATCAAAGTAAGCGGTGGCTGTATCGCCCGGTGAGTCGCCCAGCGTTTGTACGCTATCGCCACAGGCGGCTAAAAATAAGCATACGATAAAACTTAAATAAGCTGTTATTTTTTTCATGTTGAATGTTTTTAATTAGTTTTTTTAAAGTGTGTGGTTAATTAAACAAGATGTAAAGCAGCACTGGGGAATAAATAGAAAATTGAATCATAAATAATAAAAAAGGATGCCATAAGCATCCTTTTAAGTATCTCAAGGAGAGAAGTTTACTGTACTAATTCTTGCTCGCTAAATTCTTCAGCAAACATTGGGCTAGACAGGTAACGCTCTGTGGCACTTGGTAAAATCACCACAATATTTTTATCAGCGTTTTCTGGCTTTTCAGCAAGGCGTTTAGCGGCAACAACAGCTGCGCCTGATGAAATACCCACTAAAATACCTTCTTTTTTCATTAGCTCATGAGCCATTGCAATAGCATCTTCGTTTGATACTTGCTCAGCACCATCAATCACACTTAAATCAAGGTTACCAGGAATAAACCCTGCGCCAATACCTTGAATTTTATGTGGACCTGGTTTTACTTCTTCGCCGGCAAGCGTTTGGCTAATAACAGGTGAGTTAGTTGGCTCAACTGCAATCGCTTTAACATCTAGGCCTTTTTCGTTTTTAAGGTAACGGCTAACACCTGTAATAGTACCGCCAGTGCCTACGCCTGCTACAAAAAAGTCTACTTTACCATCAAGCGCTTCAAAAATTTCTGGGCCGGTTGTTTCAAAGTGAATTTTAGGGTTAGCTGGGTTTTCGAACTGTTGTAATAAAATGTATTTTTCTGGATCTGTTGCTTGAATTTCTTTTGCTTTTTCAATTGCGCCATTCATACCTTTAGCGCCATCTGTAAGCACTAAGTTAGCGCCTAATGCTTTTAATAGTTTGCGGCGCTCTAGGCTCATTGTATTAGGCATGGTAAGTGTTAATTTGTAACCACGTGCTGCTGCAACAAATGCAAGAGCAATACCTGTATTACCCGATGTAGGTTCAATTAGTTCTTTACCTTCAACAAGCTGACCTGATTTTTCAGCTTCCCAAATCATTGATGCACCAATACGACATTTAATACTAAAGCTAGGATTACGCGATTCTACTTTAGCGTAAACGTTTCCGCCTGTTACGCGATTAAGTTTTACCAGTGGTGTATTACCAATGCTTAGTGAGTTATCTTCAAAAATAGTAGACATAATGTTCCTTTGGATACAATCTGATCAATGTGTTAATAGCCTTTGCTATTAACTATATAAATACACTTTACTGCGAGTTTAAAAAAACTAAAGTAAAGTTTGGCTATAACATATATCTATTGGGCTTATAACCAGCCGAAATAAAAATTAGTTATTATTGTTGCTTTAGTTATTAAAGATGCGGGCTCATTTTTAAATTTAAAGAGTAAATTTCGGCCCGTAGTTAAAAAATGCTCAGAGTAGGCTAATTATTGCGATGTTTTTGTGTGTTATTTGCGCACATGAATATAACTTGAATACTTTTATCACACAATGCGCCTAAAACATGTTAAAAACACTCTATCTATATTCAACTAAGCAATCACAATGAAGTTAATCTTAAAATTAATTGCCGGTATTGTGGCCGGTATTTTGGTCGGGCTTTATGTGCCTCTCACAGGTGTTGAGCTTTTATTTACTGTTAAAGAACTTATTGGCCAACTCATTTCTTTTACCATTCCATTAATTATTTTATTTTTTATTGCTTCTGGCATTGCGGGCTTGCCTAAAGGGTCTGGCCATTTATTAGGTAAAACCGTTGGCTTTGCTTATAGCTCTACAGTAATTGCAGGTACGCTTGCCTTTTTATTAGTGAGTGCGGTTATTCCACTGCTAAGTGGCAATATTACGTTTGAAGCCGAAGTTGCCACTGAAATTGGTAGTTTTATTGATTTAGAAATTCCACCGCTGATGGGTGTAATGACAGCGCTTGTGACTGCATTTGTGTTTGGTATTGGCATGAGCCAACTTGAATTAGAAACACTTAAAAAAGTGTCTGATCAGGGTCGCGATGTCATCGATGCTTTATTATCTAAAGTAATTATTCCGGCATTACCATTTTACATTGCAGGTGTATTTGCAGAAATGACCGTAGCAGGGACCGTGGTCGATACACTGCAAACCTTTGGTGTTGTTCTTATTGCTGCACTTGTAATGCACTGGCTGTGGCTAACCGTATTATATGTTTCTACGGGGATATTACTTAAACGTAACCCGTTGGAGCTCGTTAAAAATATGCTTCCTGCTTATTTTACAGCACTGGGGACAATGTCGAGCGCGGCAACCATTCCGGTGTCTTTGCAATCAAGCAAAGCAAATAACGTAAAAGAAGATGTAGCAAACTTTACAGTGCCACTGTGCGCTACTATTCATTTATCGGGTTCTACCATTACGATTGTGACGTGTGCAATGGCCGTTATGTTTTTATCGCCAAGCATGGAAGTACCTTCTTTAATGGGGATGCTGCCGTTTATTATGATGTTAGGGGTAGTAATGATTGCAGCGCCAGGTGCACCTGGTGGAGCAGTAATGTCGGCGCTCGGTTTATTAACTAGTATGCTTGGCTTTAACGAAGGCGCTGTTGCACTTATGATTGCACTTTACCTTGCGCAAGATAGCTTTGGTACTGCGTGTAATGTAACAGGCGATGGTATTATTGCCCTATGGGTAGACCGTTTTAGCGAAAAAGCAGCGTCATAAAAAACTAAAGTACTGGTTTTTAGCAGTAGTAAAATAATGCTAAAAGATGAGTACACCTAAAGCGAAGCAATAATATTAGTTATTGTTTCGCTTTAACTGTGGTAATGTGGCAAATTAGATTGTTTGTTGCGTATTGTTAGGTTAATGAGGGTATTACATTGATTAATGTGCTTTTAGTTGATGACCATGAGCTGGTACGAACTGGTATAAAACGTATATTAGATGATGTACGTGGTTTTAAAGTGGTAGGCGAAGCTAAAGATGGAGAGGCTGCGGTACAGTTTTGTCGCCAGCACGCACCTAATATTGTATTAATGGATATGAACATGCCTGGCATGGGTGGCTTAGAGGCCACAAAAAAGATTTGTCGCTATTGCCCAGATGTAAAAATTATTGTGCTTACGGTTAATTGCGAAGACCCGTTTCCATCAAAAGTGATGCAAATTGGCGCGCATGGCTTTTTAACCAAAGGTGCAGGCTCTGATGAAATGGTTCGTGCTATACGGTCTGTTCATGCAGGTCAGCGTTATATCGCCCCAGAAATTGCACAACAAATAGCCCTTGCACAAGTAACAGGGCGTACCGATGAAAACCCTTTTCAAAGCTTATCTGAGCGCGAGCTACAAATTATGCTAATGATCACCAAAGGTGAAAAAGCTCAAGATATTGCCGAGCGCTTAAATTTAAGCTCAAAAACAGTGAACAGCTACCGTTACCGTATGTTTGAAAAATTAAACGTAGGGGGCGACGTTGAGCTTACTCATTTGGCTATTCGCCATAAAATGATTGATATAGACGTATCTCATTAATTTTTTAATTTATGTCTGAATTCGATCACGCCCAATTTTTAAAAACGCTATCAAGTGAACCGGGTGTATACCGTATGCTTGATAGTGAACAACAAGTTATTTATGTCGGTAAAGCTAAAAACTTAAAAAAACGGGTAAGTAGCTACTTTAGATCTAATCTAACCGACAGTAAAACCCGTGTGCTAGTGAGTAATATTTGCGATATTGAAGTTACGCTCACAAACACCGAAACCGAAGCCCTGCTGCTTGAAAACAACCTTATAAAAAAATATCAGCCGCGTTATAACATTTTATTACGTGATGATAAGTCATACCCCTATATATTACTTACCAGTCATAAACATCCGCGTTTAGCCTTTCATAGAGGCAGTCGCAAGGTAAAAGGCGAGTACTTTGGGCCTTTCCCAAGTGCTGGCGCAGTGTCGGAAAGTTTGCGTTTAATGCAAAAAATATTTCCTGTACGTCAGTGCGAAGATGCCTATTACCGTGCCAGAAGCCGCCCGTGTTTACAGTATCAGCTAAAGCGCTGCTCAGCACCGTGTGTTAATAAAGTGACAGAGCAAGAGTACGGCGAACAAGTTGATTATGTACGTAAGTTTTTAACAGGTAAGTCGCACGAAGTAATAGCCGATTTAATTAAAAAAATGGAAGCGGCGAGTAAAGACCTTAACTTTGAGCTCGCAGCTAAAGTGCGTGACCAAATTATGCTACTGCGCAAAATGCAGGAGCAGCAGTCTATTTCAGGTAATTTTGCTGAAATGGATGTGGTAGGTTTTGCGCACTTAAATGGATTAAATGGGATTCATTTATTAATGATCCGTGATCATAAAGTGCTAGGCAGTAAAACCTATTTTCCAAAAGTCCCTAAAGATTCGGGGCAAGAGGAAATACTCACTTCGTTTTTAGGGCAATATTATTTAGCGCCTGGTGCGACAGGGCGCATAGCAAAAGAAATTATTTTACCGTTCGAGATTGAAGAAAGTAGCGCATTGAGTGAAGCTCTTACGCAAATTAGTGAGCGCAAAGTATCGCTTAAAGTGGTTACCCGCGGAGAGCGAGCACAATACCTTCAACTTGCTAATAAAAACGCATTAAACAGCATTACCGTTAAACAAAGTACGCAAGACTCTATAAACAAACGTTATGCACAATTAAAAGCGACCCTAGGCTTAGATGATATAAACAGAATGGAATGTTTTGATATCAGCCATACCATGGGGGAGAACACAGTAGCCAGTTGTGTAGTATTTGATTCGCAAGGGCCAAATAACAAAGAGTACAGGCGCTACAACGTAACGGGTATAACCGGCGGTGATGATTACGCGGCAATGGAGTTTGCACTGAACAAACGCTACAACAAAGTGGTAGATGAAGACAAAATTCCTGACGTTATATTCATTGATGGTGGTAAAGGGCAACTAGGCCGTGCAGAGCAGTATTTTGCCACGTGGCCACATGCTAAAATGCCGCTGTTAGTAGGTGTAGCAAAAGGCACAAGCAGAAAGCCAGGCCTTGAAACCTTATTAATTGATGGCGGGCGAAAAACGATTCCTATGGATTCGGATGCGCCAGCACTTCATTTAATCCAGCATATTCGCGATGAGTCGCACCGATTTGCCATTGCAGGGCACCGTAATAAGCGCCAAAAACAGCGCACGCAATCATTATTAGAAGAGATCAATGGAGTAGGTTCTAAGCGCCGCCAAACATTATTAAAATATTTAGGGGGCATGCAAGGGGTAAAAGCTGCTAATATAGAACAGTTAAAGAAAGTTCCTGGGATCAGTCCTGACATGGCTGAGAAGATATTTAACCATTTGCATGACAAGGGCTAGCCCTTCATGCGAATATAGAAAAAAGACATATCCAAGTAGTTATGTGGAATATTCCAAACACACTCACAACCTTTAGACTTTTTCTTATCCCCATATTTTTGGTGATATTTTACTTGCCTTATAGCTGGGCGTTTTTTGCTGCCGCTTTTATTTTTTGGCTTGCATCAATCACCGATATACTTGATGGCTATTTAGCACGAAAGCTAGAACAATCTACGCCTTTTGGTGCGTTTTTAGACCCTGTAGCCGATAAGGTTATGGTGTGTGCTGCACTTGTTGCGCTCTCTGATCATTATCAGTCTATGTATATGACGATTCCGGCACTTATTATTATTAGCCGTGAAATAGTGATATCTGCATTACGTGAGTGGATGGCCGAACAAGGCAAACGTGGAAACGTTGCAGTATCAAATATGGGCAAAATAAAAACCGCGGCGCAAATGCTGGCGATTATTGGCCTAATTTGGCAATACGATACGTGGATGATCTATTTAAGTTTTGCTTTATTGTATATAGCCACCTATTTAACACTGAGCTCTATGGTGCAATATTTAATGGCTGCATGGAGTGAATTGACCAAAAATTGATTGTAAACGTCTAATAACGCACCGTTTTAGATAAAAAATAATCAAACAGTTCAAAAGTGGCATTTTTTGTGTTGACGCGTTTAATAATCTCTGTAGAATGCGTCCGTGTTGAGAGGGCATAGCCCCTAAGATAAAGAAAACCAAAGTTACTTAGTTAGCAGCGTAAACATCGCAAGATGTTGAATAACGCAGATAATTAAATAATAATGCGGCACTAGCTCAGTTGGTAGAGCGCGACCTTGCCAAGGTCGAGGTCACGAGTTCGAGCCTCGTGTGCCGCTCCAAGTTTTCATTAGGTTGTCCAACGGTTTGGCGGAATGGCAGAGTGGCCATGCAGCGGATTGCAAATCCGTCCACCTCGGTTCGACTCCGGGTTCCGCCTCCATTCAACACTCCACATGCTTTAAATAGCAAACTCGATGCCCGAGTGGTGGAATTGGTAGACAAAACGGATTTAAAATCCCTCGACTAACAAGTCGAGCCGGATC
>NZ_PNDP01000006.1:0-21405 GCF_005886415.1 Pseudoalteromonas sp. S327
CATCCATGTAGGCAACAAAGAATTTATCGCCCCTAGGCAGAACCCAAAGGGCAGCGTATGTTTGGCATTTATGCTACGTTATCGCCTATTTATGGGGAGTAACCACACTTCATAGGCTCTGCCTTGCCTAAAAACCAAACATACTGCTGCAAATTCAAACGCCAAAGGTCAACACGCCCACGTTATTAGAACTAAGTGGAGGGCACTTAACTGACAAGCGGCTCAAAACCATTGCGGTGTGAGCTTAGTGCTAAGCAATAAAATTATAATGCGTTAGCGATGCTTTAAATTGAGGGCGCATAATACGCTGATATAATTAAAATAATTACCCATAATTTATTTGAAACACTTTATAAAAACTATTAATAATGCAGTGCAATTTGCAGGCAATAAAAAGCTCGGCGTATTAGGCCGAGCTTTAATGGTTGGGAGAGAAACTGTAATTATTTGGCAGTGGGTGTCGGTTGAACACTTATAGGCTGCGATTTACCAAGTAGCTTACGGGTAAGGCGCTTAGCGTCTTCTAGTGCTACGTATTGGCAAGGTATAAGTATTAAAGTAATTACCGTGGCAAATAGCACACCAAAGGCCAGCGATACCGCCATAGGAATAACTATTTTAGCCTGTAAGCTGGTTTCCATAATAATTGGCATTACACCAATAAATGTAGTGATTGAGGTAAGCAATATAGCTCTAAAGCGCTTTGCACCGGCTTGCATAACGGCCTGTTTTACGGCCATGCCTTCTGCGCGTGCTTTGTTTACAAAATCAACCATTACGAGTGAATCGTTTACGACTATGCCCGCTACGGCAATAATGCCAAACATAGACAGCCCGCTCATGGTCATGCCTAATATTACGTGACCAAACATTGCACCTACTACACCAAATGGGATAACCGACATAATAATAAGCGGCTGCGAGTATGAGCGAAGCGGAATGGCCAATAAGGCAAATATAATCATCAGCGATATAGCAAAGTCGCGTAACTGCTCATCGGCGCTGTCCATTTCTTCTTGTACGCGCCCAGCCACGTTACTTTTAACGCCTGGGTAGCTTTTAAGCAGTGAAGGTAAATAGGTATCGCGAATTTCTTGTGCAATAGCAAACGGTTCAACTTGGTCAGTATTTACTGCTGCCCACACATTAACAGTACGGTTTGAGTTTTCGCGGCGAATACGGTTTACACCATCTACTAGCCTAACTTCGGCTACTTCGCTTAACGGTACTTCTGCGCCGGTTGGGGTAATAATACGCGCACTTTGAATGTTGCTAATTGAGTTACGCTCGCTTTCTGGGTAGCGTATCATTACTTTAATTTCTTCGCCTTCGCGTAAAATACGCTGTGCTTCTAATCCGTAGTAACTAAAGCTTACTTGCGATGCAACGTCGGCAAGAGTAAGTCCCATGCTGTAGGCCAGTGGTTTTAAATCTAGCTGTACTTCGTCGGTGGCACTTTGCAGTGAATCGTTTACATCGCCTACACCTTCCATGCTTTGTAGTTTAGCTTTTAATTTACCAGCTACTTCTTTTAGCTCATCGGCATCTTTGCCTTGTAGCCTAAAGCTTACGTCGCCGTCATCACGTCCGCCGCTAAAAATATTATCTTGAATATTAAGCGTTTTAACACCTGGAAGCGGGGGCATTTGTTCGCGCCACAGGGTGCTTAATGCAAAGGTGTCGATAGGGCGCAAGTGTGGCTCTACTAAAATAGCCATAATGTTTGCTTGAGTACGCCCACGTAAGCTTACCGATAAATCGCGGATCATGCTTTGGCCGTATTGCTCTTCAAGCTCTTTATCTACTTTGAGTAATACATCTTCAATTTTACGAGCCGTTTCAAGGGTGGCTTGCTCCGAAGAGGCCAGGTTCATTTCAAGCGTAATACGTGGAAAATCATGCGGTATTTTAGGGTTAGGCACAAACTTAACTAAGCCGCCTGCAAACATACCTGCACTGACTATTAATATACATAAAAAGCCAATAATTACGGTATAACGATAATGTATACAATGACCTATAAAAGGCGTGTAATAGTTTTGTACAAAGTGTTTTAAGCCACTATCAACCACATTACGCAGTTTATGTAATGGGTTTTTAGGGTTAGGTTTACGTGGGTTCATGGCTGCAATATGCGCAGGTAATATTAGCTTTGATTCAATCAGCGAGAAAATCAAACACAATATAATAACCACACCAATGGCTTTAGAAAACGCAGCGCCTGGGCCCGATGCCATAGCTTGCGGTAAAAACGCCGCGATAGTGGTTAAAACACCAAAAGTGGCAGGCATTGCAACGCGCTTAACTCCGCGAATAACATTATCAAGGCTGTGGCCGTGCTTTTCTATTTCGGCACTGGCAGACTCACCCACGACTATGGCATCGTCGACCACAATGCCAAGTACAATAATAAAGGCAAATAACGACACCATGTTTATGGTGATGTCTAAAAAGCCAATTGGCATAAACAAAAAGGCACCTAAAAAAGACACCGGTAAGCCCATCATTACCCAAAAAGCTAAACGCAGCGGTAAAAACAGTGCCAGCACTATCATTACTAAAATACCGCCCCATACCATGTTGTCGATCATCATATCGAGTCGACCTTCAAGGTAGTAAGTTAAATCAACAATAGGGGAGAGCTTTACGCCTTGTGGAAGTTTCGATTGTTTTTCTGCCATGTAGCCTTTAAGAATTTTAGCTACATCGGTAATGTCTTGATCTTTTGAGGCATCTACTTCAAACGTGAGTGAGTTTTTACCGTTATATTTAGAGTAAAGTAAGCCTTCTTCAAAGCCATCATTAATCGTTGCTACATCGCCTAAGTTAATCTGTGCGCCATCGGCAAGCGTTATAAGCGGAAGCTTTGCAAATTCACCACCACGGTAGGCTTGTTTTTCAACACGCATTGAAATATATCCAGTGTCAGAGCGAATTTGCCCTGCCGACATATTGGTAGAAAAATTTTGCACCGCACTTGAAACATCTCTAAAAGTTAGGCCATATTCACGTAGTTTGTCGGGGCTTATTTCTATGCCTATTTCGTAATCTAGGCCACTGTAAAAGTCGACTAAATTAACGCCAGGTAAGGCGAGTAGTTCATCTTTTATGTCGTTGCCTAGCTCTTTAAGCTGGTAGTAACTCATGTCGCCATAAAGCGCGAGGATCATCACCTCTTGCTGAAATTTTTCACGTTGGATAACGGGGCGCTCCATTCCTGCCGGAAAGGTATTGATAGAATCAACTTGCGCTTTTATTTCGTCTAGGGCTTCTTGTAGGTCGTATTTTTCTTCTATTTCTACCCACGCTTGCGCATAACCTCGGTTAGAGTAAGTGATTAAACGTTTTATACCCTCGGTACCTTCAAGGTTTTCTTCAATTTTTATGGTTATGCCTTCTTCAACCTCTTGCGGGGCTGCGCCTGGGTATACCGCTTGAATACTCACCCAGTTACTTTCAAACTGCGGAAATGCCTGTTTACGAATTGTCAGCGCAGTTAAAAGCCCGCCAATAAGTATAAAAATCATGATGAGGTTTGCCGCCACTGGGTTACGTGCAAACCAAGCAATTAAGCCTTTTTCTGAGGTACTCATGGTGTATCCTCTTTAAGTGCTAATTGAGTCACATCGCTTTTAGGCTCAGTGCCTTCCAGCTTAACCGCCATGCCTTCTGTTGGGTATTCAAGGGCAGAGGTAATAAGTTGCTCATCACTGTTTAAGCCTTGGTCCGCAATCACCATACCGTTTTGTTCACGTACAATATTAAGCGTTTTAAAACTCAGGGTGTGATCGTCGTTTAAAATAGCAATTTTGTTATTTTTAACTAAATGGTGCGGCACTATAATCGCGTTATCAAGCGCGCGGCCTTTTATGGTGGCATTTATATAAGAGCCAAAACGCAGTGGTTTGGTGTTATCAGCGTACGGAGTTGGTAACTGAGCAACTAAATAGCTCATACGGCTGGTTTTATCAACCACACCTTCACTTCGTACAACCTTGGCTTGCCAGGTTGTTTGCTTGCCGGCAAATTCAGCGTTAAGCGTAACCAATGCGCCAATACCGCCGTTATCTAAGTATTGCAGCTCTTTATCTGCAACCGGTAAACGTACCTCTGCAACTGAGGTAGCGCTTAGCTCGCCAAACTTGCTACCCGCACTAACCACTGAGCCTAAGCTAATGGTGCGTTGGTTTATTATAGCGTCGTAAGGGGCTTTGATGTACGTGCGTTCTAAATTACGTTTAGTGCGTTTTACACGGGCTTGGGCAGAGCGAAAGTTTGCCATTTTTTCTGCAAGTTGTGGTTTACGTAAATAAAGCTCCGATGCAATTGCATCGCTTGAGTCTGATTTAATACGTTCCCATTCGGCTTTAGCTACGTGAGCTTGCGCGCGTTCTATTTCAAGCGCTGAACTTGCTTGGGCAAGGCCTGCTTCGGCCTCAATTAAATCGGCCTCGTAATCATTTGGATCAATTCGTGCTAAAATATCGCCTTGCTTAACAAACGCGCCTTCAACAAATTGTTCGGCTACTGAAATAACTTGCCCGCTTACTTGTGCAACCAGCTCTGTACGGTCTTTAGGTTTTACTACGCCGTACGATTTAACATCGAGCGTTATTGCATCAATGTTTACGTTTTGCGCAGCAACAAGTGGGCGAGTGTCTTGCTCTGGTTTTTCTTCTGGTGGCGTTTTCATGGCTGAAAGGCCAAAAGCGAGTGCAATCCCGGCTGCTAAAACCGCGACTGGTAATAAAATTTGTTTTTTAGTAGCCACAAGGCATTCCTTCATATATTTGGTGACAAGGCAATAATACGCAATAAAGTGTTTACAAGGCGTTTTAAGATGTAACAAAGCATTACATATGTGTATTACAAATAAATAATGGGCTAGGCAGGGTGTTAATTTAAATTCAAAGGCCTGGCTTTAACTAACAGAGGTATTTATGAAAACAGAGCCAATGGCATGTCGCTTAGGCTGCGGCGCATGTTGCATTGCCCCAAGTATTAGCTCGCCAATACCCGGTATGCCAAACGGTAAAAAAGCCGGAGAGCGTTGTATTCAGCTTGATAAGAACAATTTATGTAAACTATTTGGCGATGAAAGCCGCCCTAAAGTATGTAGCGATTTTAGCGCCACGCGCGATGTATGTGGGTCAACTAATGCAGAGGCTCTAGCGCTTATTACCGAACTTGAGCAGTTAACCTAGCTTACGAAGTTAATACACATATATTTACATTTATCTATTACTGAGTAATTTTTTAAGTAATTAAAAGTTGCGCCTTTCACGCGAGCAAGCTCTGCGTCTACCGCAAATGTGCAGATATATGGTTGTTTTGTAGACGTAAAGCTTGCTTACGTGACAGGTAAAACCTGTAAAAGTGGATTATTTACAAAGAGGGCAAGAGGCGCGGCGCTTTTAGAGGAAGAGATTAACTTTAAGCAATAGTTGGCTTTTGTTTTCTTATTTACTCCTCATTCGCTTCTCTTTGTGCAATATTTTCTGCCTAATATAGAGCTTTTATAAAAAACACAGCGTCTACAAACCAAAGTTTAAATTGAGTTTGTAAACGCCGCTTTAGTTTTACCAACTATACGTTGCGCTTAACGTATATTGCTCACCGCGCCCTGGTGTACCAGGTATTTCTTCAAACGACTCATCCCATACGTTATCTGCCGCTAAAGTAATAAATAAATTGCTTAACTGAGGCGGGGTTATTTTAAGCGTTAGCTGGGTAAAAAGCGCGTTGTCGTCGCCGTTTCTAAGGGCGTTTTTATGTTGTATACGCCATTCGTTATCTATTCTAAATTCTAAAATATCAGTTGGGTTATACACAGCGCCAAGTGTTAAACGGTGATCGGGGAAGTTTAACGCGTAAAAACTGGCATCAATATCGGCTGCGCCGTAGTTCTCTGATTTATGCAAATAGGTGTAGCTAGCAATAAGTTTTGCAGTATCAAAGTGCTTAGTCGCTAAAAATTCAACCCCTGCAGTATCAATATCAACGGGGTTGGCAAAGCGCGCCGAGGTAGAGTCAAAGTTAAAGGTCCAGTCGGTTAAGTTATTATCTTTTCGATAAAAAATAGCCGAGTTTAACTGCCAGCTTTGCTCTTCAAGTAGTAAACCTAGCTCTAAGTTTGAAGTAGTTTCGCGCTCAAGGTTGTAGTTACTTCTAAATAACCCGCCAGAATCGCTGCCGCCAATGGCTGTATAGCCTGCAACTTGGCTCGCCTGCGCGTACGATAAATAAAGGCTTTGCGCTGTGCCGTCATTATTTTGGGTATTTAAGGTTATATCACCAATGGCTGATACTTCAGCATCATCACGGTTTGTATCGTCATACGCAGCCCCTAAACGAAATATAAGCTGTTGATTAGCCTTTAGCGCCATTGTGTATTGGGGCAATACGCTCAGCTTATAATATTTTCGTGAGGTAAAGTTGTTTTCAAGTGTGGTTGATTCAATCGAGTCATCAATAAATTGTGCTGAGTAATTGACTGCAAATGCATTGCTTTGTGCATGGCGGCCGGAAAGAGCAAGTGACTTAACCTCGCTTTTATGAAACGCTTCGAATGCACTTGGGTTTTCGCGCGAGTAAATATAGTGATCGTCATGGGTGCGGTAATACGCCGATACTTCAAAATTACTGTTCTCAGCGTAATTTTGTTTGTGATTAAGCATCCAAAGGCGGGTTTCTAAATCTTCAGTTTCGTTAACGCCAAAGGGAGTGTATAAATTAGGCCAGCCAAAAAACTTATCCTGTGAGCCATAAAATAAATCGGTTTGGCTATTCTCACTTGCCAATTGCACGCGAGCTGAGGCGCGCGAAAAGTCATGGTCACCATTATCAATAGTGCCATCACTTTGCGAGTGAGAATATTCACCTTCAAAACCTAAGGTATAGCCAGCTAAGCTATCAAGTTGTGTGTTTTTAGCAGCATGAATGCTTTGAAGATTAAAGTCATTCGTACCAGTACCAAGCGATACACTACCGCCAGTAATAATCGGTTTCCAACCAAACGAAACCGTACCTACAGAGCTGTTCATACCGTACAGTGCGTTATCGGCACCGGTTAAAACTGCTGGGCCGCTTAGCATTTGCGGTGCAATGGGAATTTCAGCAAAATAATGACCAGATTGCGGGTCAAGCAGGGTAGCACTGCCTACTCTAAAGCCGGTGTTTTCAAAAATACCGCCACGAATAGTTACATCAGCTTGTGCCTCAGCCATATTTCGTGATTGAAGATCTACACGCGGATCGTATTCTAAATTAGAAATAGGCGAGTCAAATGTACCTACAGGCAGTTTATTCGCAGTAGGCGAAGCCTCCACTGTTATTTGCTCGATTGAAGACTCATCAGATAACGTATTAGCATAAGCAAATGGAGTAACGCTGCATAATAGTGCAGGCAATATAATGTGTGGTGTGCGGTTCATGTGTTTCTCGTCGTTTTTTATTTGTAGCTGCGGTTACAATTAATTTCAAAGCTCATATTTGAGCATGATAAAATAGCTAAATGTAACAGCAGTCATTTTGTGCGCGATTGTACATTAATTTGTTAATATCTGCATTTGATAATCATTCACACTTTTCTCATCAGGTAACATTTATAATGAATACTAAAGAACATAATACTATTTACTTTGCTGGTGGGTGCCTATGGGGCGTACAAGAGTTTATGAAGCATTTGCCAGGTGTTGTTAGCACACAGGCAGGGCGCGCTAATGGTTTAAGTAAAACTACAGATGGCGAATACGATGGTTACGCAGAATGCGTAAAGGTAATTTTTGACCTAAACGCCGTTAGCCTAAATAAGCTGTTTGACTACTTTTTTGAAATTATTGACCCATACAGCATTAATAAACAAGGGGATGACGTAGGCCCTAAATACCGCACTGCTATTTACAGCAAACACCAAAGCCATTTAGAGGCAGCAAACAACTATATCAAAAAGCGCAGCGATGCCGATAAAATTGTAGTACAGGTAGAGCCGCTAACTAATTACGTACCAAGCGATCCTGAGCATCAAGACCGTTTAACCAACCACCCAGATGACTATTGCCATATACCTTTTGAGTTATTGTATAAGTATAAATTGTCATAGAGTTATACTTAGATTACAGGTTACTCAGGCCTTTCAAAGCGATACAATTTAAACGAGCCAGTTTGAAGAGTTGTACCTTTGTGGTTTGAATACATATAGCCTTTGAGTTCTCGGTTGTCTTTATGAATAATTAGCTTATTTGCGAAGAGTGGATTGCTGGTAGTGATTTTCAGTACGTTGTCTATTTCTTGAATATCTTGTGGCATAAAAGTGGTGCTGATTATGTCATTGGTTCCACTTGCAAAATAGGTGAAATATGACTCTTTATTTGGGTGAAATTCAATACTTACGAGTTTTTGATTGCCGTCTAAATTTAATAATCCTACCCAAAAACCATATAAACCTGACTTTTCTATAGCTGCTAATTCATCTATTCTAGAGCGGTATTTATCTATAAATGTATGGACGGTAGATTGCCTTTCTTGTTTTTCCAACCGGTAAGTTTTTGACATGACAAAATCATCGTCTGCATTAGAATAAATTTCTAACACCTCAAATGAATTATCTAAATAACGGCTTAAAATTAATGTAAATTGCAGATGCTCTTTATTAGGGCTAATGAGTTTGATAGTGCAATTAATGCGATTGCATTTAATATCGTTATCATTAAACGCAATTGATTTATTTCTATGAAATGCACTGGCGATATTTGCAATGATTAAACGGTGTTCTCCGTTTTCTTTTATTTCCAGTACATTGTATTCGAAATTATCTTTGTAAATGCCTTGCCACAAACCTGGAGTTAATTTTAAATTTTCCGCATGTGCGGGGAGCGAAGCAAAAAAGACGAACAGAGTGACTGTAAAATATTTTAAAAATGCCAAGGTATGAGTCCTTTATTAACAAAAAAGCTCACATACTGTGAGCTTCTTAAAACTTACTCAACGCTAATTTTAACTTACTGCTGCTTTTGCGGCGGGAAGTTGCTTAAAATATTAGCGACTGTTTCTTTAATTGATGCTTCGCGTTGCTCAGGCGATTGTTTTTTCTTTAAACGGCCTTCTTTTGCGCCGCGCCATACAAGCTGGTTTGATTCGCGGTCAATAATATCAATCACCAAAGTACCCACTTCGTATTCACGGGCGCTAATATCGCGTTGAAAGCCCGTACCCCAGTATCCCCAACGTGCGCCGTAGCCTACGTTAAAGCTGTCTACTTCTAGCTCTTTATCTACCGATGCATGGTAGTTAACTAGTACGTCAGCTTGGGTTGGGTCTACTAAGCTCATACCTAATGTTTGGCTAAGCTCTTTATTAACGGCAGTACGTACACGTTTTTCCATTAAGCCGTTAATTTGGTAGTTTGTGGTGTCTTTGGTTAGGCTCGCGTTTTCTACCCAAGCAAATGTTTTAAAATTACTAAAGTTGGCTGATTTGTCGTAATCCCAGTCTGGGGTTTGCGTACAGGCTGTAAGAAATGTCAGCGCTGCAACAATAAGTATATTTTTCATTACCTTTGCTCCAATAAAATGCGTTAATTTAAAATAACACACATCGTTTAAATGTGTATTAGTTTAACGTCCTATATTTTAGTTTAGTTGGTTTGCCTTAACGGCCAATTAATTGTGTTCAACTTCAATCCAGTCTTTTTCGTCTACCCAGTTTTGGGCGCCATCTTTTACTGAACGAATAGGTACAATGTAATCACAGCTTACCTGCGGCTTAACCGAGGCAAAAATTGGCACAAAGCCAAAGCTCAGTGCCGTTTCTATGATTGCTTTTTGGTTTTGCGGATCAATGTCGGCCGCTTCATCAATATAAATAGGTATACGGTAAAGGTTTTGTTCCTGATCGCTTAATAAGTAACGAATAAACAACATGCCACATAATAACTTAATAGTAATCCGCGTCCCGTTTGAACCGGCTGAATCGATTTTTTCAAAGTGTTCGGTTTCACCTGCGCGGTTAACCACTTCAAAACGAATATCAAATAAATCAGTTAATGTAAGGCCTGCTTTGTCGGAGGCAAGTTTTATTAGGTGATCTTTTGCTTCGTTTACCGCGCTTTCGCTGTAAGGTTCTTGGCTTAATAAATCAAGGGTGTCGCCTTGTTCAAACTGATGCGACGTGCTGATAATGGTATCAATACTATCAACCAGCATTTTGCGCGGTATTACGTTAATTTTAAACGCTTGAAGGTTAGAAATACGGTGCTGGCTTATGCCTTTATTAAAGCTGTTCATTTCGCGGCGAAGTCGGTCTAAGTCTTCACGCAAGCCTTTAATTGTGGCGGCTACTTCGGTCAGGGCTACGCGGCCTTGGCGCTCAACGGCATCGCGTTCGTTATCAAGGTTATGAAACGCGCTAATAAGCTTTTGGTATTTAGTAAATTCGTCATTTTCGTTATCGAACTTAGTAATGCCTGCGTTATATACATGCAAATAGGTATTACGCACGTTTATGTCAAAGTTGCGCAGCTCTTGGCAGTCTTTATTATAGTGATGTACTAAGTCGCTTAAGTTATCAAAGTCGACTGTTATATCAATCATGTATGGGGTTACTTTACCGCTGTATAAATCGAGCGTGTGGTCAATTCGCTCGCTTTTAACTTGGCGTAGGCGCTCGGTTTGGCGATTAATTTGCTCTTGCTTAGATTTAATTAACGAGCGCCTGTCTGCAATTGAGCCACTATTTTTTTGAATGTCTTGTAGGTAGTCGTCAACTTGTTCGCGCTCTGCTAATAACTGCTCTTTTAGCATGGATTGCGCTTCTACCGACTGCTGCATTACCTCAAATTGCTCTAAGCGTTTTAGGGCGCTCTCTGCGCTCATTAGCTCATCGTAAAGTGCATCTTTTTCTTTTTGTTTATCGGCCACGTTAGCGGCTACTTCGCGCTGTTGTTTAAACTCTTTTAACGAGCGTTCCAGCGCGTCTAGCTGAGCGCTAAGCTGGGCTTTATTTTCGCCGCTTTGCATTTGCACTGGCGAAAGTTTTTTAAGTTTAATGCTTGCCCCTGGCAGGGTTAGTACACCGCCTTTAACGTTTTCGCTTAATAGCGATAAAAATTCCCCAAAGGCGTCTTCATCATCAATGGTTATATCGCCATTGCTGGTGGTGGCAAACGAGAGAATATCGGGGTTTAAAATGCGCGATATTTCTTCTACCTCTTTAAGTGATAGGTCTTCGCGCATTCGAGTAAACAAATTAAACTCAAGGTTTTTAAGCTGCAGTTTTAAGCTTTTAATTTGCTTTTGCGTTTCGCTGATGCGGTAATCAAGCGTGTGTAGGCTTTGCCCTTGTGCGCTGGTAATAGAGTGCGAAAGTGACTCGTAGTCTTGCTTAAGTTGGCCAAGGTTGGCTTTAAGGGTGGCTTTATTTACCAGTTCAAATTCGCTTTTAAGAGCGCTGTAATCTAAAAACCATTGCTCAATTTGGGTTTGCCTGCGCTCTATATCGCGCGATTGCTGTACGTATAAGCTTTGCTTTTGCTCAAACTCGTGTTTTTCGTGCTCTATGTCTTCAAGGGCAATGGCTAGTTCGCTTAGTTGCTCTTCTTGGTAGGTATCAAAGTCTATTAATGCTTGATCAATTTTAGGCGCGTAGGCCGCTAACTTACCTTTAAGCACGGTTTGGTTTTCAAGCATAGATTCAAGCGCTGTTATTGGCTCTTGCATTGATTCAAGCGCTTTTAATTCGCGTTTAGCACGATTTACTTTATCAAACGAGCGACGCCATACTTCGTAAAAGTCCACTTTAGAGTTAGACATATGGCGTTCAAACACACGCAGCATAAAGCGTTTAACATCGCTTGCCCCCAATTTGTGTAAGTTAAGAATACGCCTAAAAATTTCTTTATAAATGGCGGAGTCTTGCACGTTATTAAGCGGGATCATTTTTAAATTAATGTCGCCGTCAAAAGGGGTTGCGCCGCCGGTAAGCAGGGCGTTTAGCTCTTGTGCTTTAAGCTCTATAGGGTTGTAACCTTGCGTTTTTAAATGATTAAACAGCTTGGTAAACTTAATAATGGTATTACCTTGCGTGTACTGCGCTAAATCAAGTTTGCCTTGATAACAAAAGTACTGATGCGCGTAACCGGCTATTTTACCAAGGCCTGCTACACCAATAACCACCGAGCCATGGGGGAGGTTGGCTTCAAGTAAAATGTACGACTGATCTGATGAAAAATAAAATTTACGGGTTTCATCTAAATCGTGCCCGTCCCATTCGGTTAGGCGTAAATCATTTATTAGCGGAAATTGCAGGGCGTTAATAACCGAGCTTTTACCGGTATTGTTTGGTGCACAAATAGAGCTACTTTTATCAAGCGGAATAACACACTTTGCATAGCCTGCGGTATTAAGTAGGGCGAGTTTACTTAGTCCGTATAAGTTTTTCATTGCTCGTCCTCTGTAATGTAGGTTTCTTCGTTTACTTCCATAAGTGCATCAATATAGCGGTGAATAGGCGCTTGTAGCATAAAGCCGCCTTCTACTTCGCGGGCAAGGCCTAAACGTACCATGCGCAGGTATACGTCTTTTCGTAAATCTGAGCCCGAAAATATCTCAAGCTGATCAAACAAGTGCTTATTAATTTGCACTAAGGTTTGCATCAGTTCTAAATCGTTTACTTCATCAAATAGGGCACGCATTGGGTCTTTACCCGTATTGGCAAAGTGCTCAATTAAAATGTAAATAGTCAGTGCAATAGCACGGGATATTTTACCCATGTTTGGCGTGCTTTCGTCGCTGGCAAAGTAGTAAAAGCCGCGGCTGTCGTGTTTTAAATCGTGGCCAAGGGCGCTAAATAAGGCGCTATAAGACTCTATGTGTTGGTCAAGCTCTTGCCACATTACGTTGTCTTGTTCGCAAATATGGTAACCCGCACCTAATTTTTTATTAATGGCTTGTAGGTGCGTAAGCTCGTCTAAGTTTATATGTGTCATGTGTTACTCGTCTGCCTGTGTATCTGGCTGAGGCGCAGAATTAAATGGGTATAACGAAAAATGCTGGCCGGCAATTTTTACGCGTGTTTTTTCATCGCTTTGGCTAATGTGAATTTCACTGTCGCTGACTAGTTTTTGATATAAAAATAGCATTTCGTCGGCGTCTAATTCTGGGTAGCTTTCATCTAAAAATTGCAGTAATGGCTGGGGCTTTTTACGTTTTTTATTAAAGCGTTTTGCAAAGCTTGTTTTAACATCGTGGTAATCAGGAATGTTTGGCGTAACAAATGCCGGCACGTCTTGTTGCTCTGGGAGCTGGTATTCTTCGTGTTCAAATTCTACCAAGCTTGCCATATAGGTAACTATATGACGCTGCTGGCCAAGCGAATAACGCTGAGCATCGCTTACAAAATTTGGTTGTACCGCGCTTAGCATGTTGTCTACGCCATTTTTACGCACAAGGCCAAGCACTTTGGCTGCCTGGCGGGTAATTAGGTTATTACGGCGTAGCTCTTCGCGCAGTGGCATAAGCATATCGGCACTTTTGCGTAAGCTTTCTCTGCCAACTAAATGCATTTCGAGTATCCGAGTACGCAATTGCTCAAGCATACGTTTGTCGTTGTAGGCTTTGCCTGAGCGTTCAATGTGCTCTATTTGCTTACTTATTTGTTGCTCAATAAGTGTAAAACAGGCATGAAAGTCACCGCGAATATCGACCATTTCAAGCATCGGCTCTATGTATTCGTCAAAGGCTTCTATTACCGCTTTGTAGCGCTTTTGCAAAGATTGCACCGCGTGATCAGATTTAGCTTGCTCAACAATGTTTAAAATAGCGTTTTCGTTGTGCGCGTAAAGCTTCATTATTTTACGCACCCGATCATCCATAATGCGGCTATAGCGGCGTAAATCGTCATAGTCTTCTATTTCGCCGGCATTATCTAAACGGTTTCCTAGTCGTGCTAAATCATCAACCAAAACGCTAATTTCTTGTGCTAAACCTAGGTGTTCTTCTTGTAATAAAAAGGTCGCAAAATCGGCAATGGCGCGGTTTATTTCAAGCTGGGATGATTTAGCCAAAGGAATAAGTATGTCTTGATTGAGCAAACGGTTAGTTTCTTTGTAAATGCGCTCGTTTGTCCATGTGGGCTGTTTTTGCTTAATAGCGTTTTGCACGTCTTTGAGGCTAAAGTCGGCCATTTTAAAACGTTTAAATAATAGCTCTAAAACACCCCAGTGTTCGCTAAGGGTGTTAAGCAGCTTTTTAGCTGGGATCATAATGCGGTGATACATCCTAGTAATGAGTTAACTACGCTTAAAGCAGAGCGTAGTTTTTATATTTTTATAATAAAAAGTACTCGTTATTAACTGGCTTAATTTACACATTTTTTTAGCTGGCGTACAGGCGAGTTACATTAAGCGCTGTAAAAGTAGCCAGCAATGTAAACCCGGGCTAAATTATTCGCGTTATATTAACTAAAACACCTTGACAGCTAGACGTCTAAACGATAACTTTCAAAGCCCCGCTACACAGTGGGGTTTTGTTTTATTAGCCACAGGTTAATACAACATTCAGAAGAGGTGCGATACTTAGGTATTTAATGGTAGGTGACGAACGCCCATAACCATTAAAGAGGGAAGTACTCGCCGAGGAAAACAAGGTTACGTCAACCGTGTTTTTCGGTTTATGGGGCTGAATCCCCAAAACTGTCACCAACTTAGGTGGAGAGCTTCTGGCAGCGGACACATCTTATTTGCATTCCTTTGCCAAGTTCTTCTTGTTTTTTAGCGGTTTGGATACCGCGAAAGGAGACGAAATGACTACCCAATCAGTGCCACAAACAGTATCAGGCGCAAAATCAGATTACATCGTTGCCAAATTTGGCGGAACCAGTGTTGCAAACTTTGAAGCGATGAGTCGCTGCAGCGAAATTATTGTTGCAGATAAAAGCGTACGTATTGTAGCTGTGAGCGCCAGTGCCGGCGTAACTAACCACTTAGTTGCACTGTGCAAACCCGCTCTTAGTAAAGAGCAGCGCCAAACACACATAGATGGCGTATTGGCTATTCAACAGGCTATTTTAGATGAGCTGTCGCTTGATGCCGATTTAGCGGTGGGTTTTAACGAGACGTTAAAAGCATTTCAAACGTTAGCCCTTGAAACACTCACCACTGATCAACAACACGATGAGCTGCTTAGCTTTGGCGAGCGTTTATCGTCTTATTTATTTGCTCAAGTGCTGCGCTTAAAAGGCTTAAATGCAGATAGGTTTGATGTACGCAAAGTGCTTAAAACTGATAGCCAATTTGGTAAAGCAACGCCCGATGTTGCGGCCACTGCACAAGCTGCTAAAGACCTATTAATTCCGTTATTAGATGAGCAAGTAATAGTTACACAAGGGTTTATTGGTAGTGATGAATTTGGCCAAACCACAACGCTTGGCCGTGGTGGGTCTGACTACAGCGCGGCGTTATTAGCAGAGGCTATTAACGCCAAAAGTGTACATATTTGGACCGATGTAGTGGGTATTTTTAGCACCGACCCGCGTTTATGCGCTAAGGCAACGCCAATTGCCCGCTTAAGCTTTGATGAAGCCGCAGAGATGGCCACATTTGGCGCAAAAGTATTGCACCCTGCAACTATTTTACCAGCAAGCCGTAGCCATATTAATGTATTTGTAGGCTCTAGCCGCGAGCCAGAGCGCGGGGGGACGTGGATTGAGCGTGAAAAATCGCAGCAGCCAGGTATTCGTGCCGTTACGCAGCGTAAAAACCAAATATTGCTAACGCTTAAAAGCCCAGAAATGTTATTAGCAAGTGGCTTTTTGGCCCGTGTATTTACCATTTTAAGTGAATTTAATATATCGGTAGACTTAGTTACTACCTCAGAAATAAGTGTTGCCATTACGCTCGATAACGCGCCTAATGCCTCGCGACCTGAGCTTGAGCAAGCGTGTTTAGATAAATTGGCCGAATTTTGTCATGTATCGGTTGAAAACAACTTAACCTTAGTGGCGCTTATAGGCTCTGAAATACAGCTACGCCAGCACGAAATGAACCTAATGAACGTATTAAAAGAGTTTAATATTCGATTAATTTGTCATGGTGCAAGTAAGCACAACTTATGCTTTTTAGTAGAGCAAAGCGAGTCAGATACCGTGGTACAAGCAATACACAGCCGCTTATTAGAAAGCGCTGCTTAAGCTTTTAAAGCCAAGTTATTAAGTATCCAAGTTATTAAGTATCTAAGTTATTAAGTATCTAAGTTATTAAGTATAAAGCACCGCCAGTCGGTGCTTTTTTTATGCGCCACGCTTATATCAAACTCCTCATTGGCAACCGTTATGCTGTTACTCGATGCTGTTAGGTTTAACAAAGAAAATTCATCAAATACATTTGGGCTAAGCAATTGCGCTATTGGGCGGCTAGTTGCTTTAGCGAGTGCCTCTTTTAAGGTCCAAATTCTAAAAAAGCTCTGAGCTTGCTCTTTTATAGCCAAAGGCGCGGTAATTAAGGCAATTTCAGCCTTATGATAAAAATGCTTAGCGAGCTTTTCGAATGGGCGTTTTAAGTTAATTTTTTCAATATCAAAGCCAAACTCCGCCTTAGTAACATTAAGTGCAACGCCAACTAAGCCATGCGAGTGCGAAATACAGGTATTAATAACGGTGTGGTTTATATGGAGCTGTAGTTTTGAGCATTCTTCATTAAAGTGGGTGCTCATTTTATTAAGCGGTATGTGTGCGTATTGGGGCTGAGTATGCTTTGCAAGTTGCTTTAGTAATATACGCGATGCTACATATTCTTGCTTTGCTTGCATGCGTTTACGACGATTTATAACGCTTAGCTCAAATGGGCTTAGGTACTGGGTTAAATCAAGGTGTTCTACATTAAGTGTGTTGGCATTAAACACTAAAATAGTATTGTTGCTAGGGGGTAAATCGCTATAAAAAGAGGGAGCAATACTTAGGGTGTTTTTAAAAAAGTGGTTAGTCATACGCGCTTAAAATAAGTGAGTGCTGTAATTATGAGCGGTTAACAGCGCTTATTTATGCCAAAAGCAATTTTATTACTCAGTTGGCATTAAATATGGTTTAATTCACAATAATCAAAGAATAACAGAATTTGTAGATGTATGGCACAAGTGCGTGATGGATTTCAAAGCCGTTTTGGTTTTGTTTTAGCCGCTGCAGGCGCAGCAGTGGGTTTAGGTAATATTTGGGGTTTTCCTACGCAGGCGGCCAACCATGGTGGCGGTGCATTTTTATTGGTTTACTTTGTAGTTATATTTTTACTTGCGCTACCTGCGCTTTATACCGAACTTTATTTAGGCCACCAAGCGCAAGCAAACCCAGTAAAAGCATTGGGTAATGCGTGGCAAAATACCAACAAAAAAGTAGGGGCTGCCGCAGGATATATTGGCCTTGCGGGCGCAGTGGTTATGCTTAGCTTTTATTCTATTGTAGCTGGGTGGATGCTCTCTTACGCGATAGAGCCTATTACTACATTTTTTGGTTTTACCGCAGCAAGCGAATTTTTACACAGCGACTCTATGGTGCGTAATTTTATATTTACGCCGCTTATGCTTATTTTAACCGCCAGTATTATTTTAAAAGGGGTTAAATCAGGGATTGAAACCTGGTCACGCCGTTTAATGCCATTGTTATTGGTGCTACTAATAGGCTTAATTTTTTATATAGCCAGTTTAGAAGGCGCCAGCGAAGGGTTTGCTGCTTATTTAATTCCTAATTTTAGCCAAGTGCTTGATCCAAATTTAATTATTGCTGCAATGGGGCAGGCATTTTTCTCGCTCTCATTAGGGGTTGGCTGCATGATGATTTATGGCTCGTACCTGCAGCCAGATGCAAACCTGCCAAAACTAACTGCAAGCGTTGCACTACTTGATACCAGTGTGGCATTTTTAGCAGGTTTACTGATAGTGCCTGCAATTTATGTAGCGCAACATAACGGGGTAGAGGTGTTTAGCGGCGGAAAACTTATAGGTGAAGGGCAGCTTATATTTGCTATTTTACCTGAGCTTTTTAGTACCATGGGCGAAATTGGTTTACTAATTGGGTTACTGTTTTTTGTACTTATGTCGATTGCATCGGTTACATCGACTATTTCTACCACAGAAATACCGGTAGCGTTTTTAGTAGAAAACCACCGCGTAGAGCGTACTAAAGCAACGTGGGCCGTTAGCCTAGTGGTGTTAATATGCGCTAGTGCAATAATATTAAACTTTGAGTGGTTATTTGGTTTAGTAATCATGCTATTTACTCAGTACCAACTTCCACTTATGGGGCTGTTTTATTTTATAACCGCAGGTTGGATGTGGAAACGCGGTAATAAGCTTCATAAAGCTAGCACCGGCACGCATTACTGGTTTGCTCAATACATTCGTTTTGTGTGCCCAGTATTAATGACTCTTGTTTTTGCAAACGTTGCGTTTGGCTAAAGTATTTTAAGCTTTACCCGTTATGTAAATAGCAAAACGGGTAAAGCAAATTAATGGGCCGCGGCTTTATAAAACCTCATTGGTTAAAGGTCTCTGTTCATTAATTTCTATTGCGTTTTGTATGGTGGTATTGGCAATTTCGCTAAGGGCTTCTTGAGTAAAAAAGCCTTGGTGGCCAGTTATTAATACGTTTTTAAAACTAACTAAGCGCGAGAATATATCGTCTTGGTTTATTTCGTCGCTATGGTTTTTAAAAAATAGCTCTGACTCCTGCTCGTACACATCAAGCCCTAAATACCCTAGCTTTTTAGTTTTAAGCGCATTTATACACGCTTTACTATTAAGTAGCGCACCGCGCGAAGTGTTAATTAGCATTACCCCAGGTTTCATTTTATTAAATGCATCGGCGTTTATTAAATGGTGTGTTTGCTCATTCAGGGGGCAGTGCAGTGAAATTATATCGCTTTGAGTAAGCAGCGAATCTAAATCGGTGATGGTGTAATTGCCAGGTGTTGCATAAGGGTCGCACACTAAAACATGCGCGCCAAAGCCATTTAAAATATTACAAAGGGCAAGGCCAATTTTGCCACAGCCTATAATTCCAACTGTTTTGCCGTGTAAGGTAAAGCCTAATAAACCGTTTAAATCAAAGTTGTCTTCGCGTACGCGGTTATAGGCTTTATGTGTTTTACGGCTAAGGGTAAGCATAAGTGCAACACAGTGCTCAGCTACGGCTTCTGGGCTGTATGCGGGTACTCGTAATACCTTAATGTTGTGTGCTTTGGCAGCCACTAAATCAACATTATTAAACCCTGCGCAGCGAAGTAAAATAGTATTAATTCCTTGCTCAGCAAGGTGCTCAATAACGAGGGCGTTAACCGTGTCGTTTACAAATACACACACAGCATCAAACCCTTTAGCAAGCAGTGCTGTTTGCTCGTTCAGTGCTTGCTCAAAGTAACAAATCTCTATTTGAGGGTGTTTGTTAATATTGCGCTCAAAAAAAGGCTGCTCGTATTTTTGCGTACTAAAAAAAGCAATGTTCATGTTATTTACTCCAAAGCCTAGCTGTTATACCAATGCGCATAATCAAGTGATCTATTTTGAGGATGTAAAAACGCGTTGATAGTAAGGCAAAAAATTCGCTATTTAGTTGTTCTCGGCAATTGCTCCTGCATTGCTCTACCTTCTGCATCCATGCAGTCGTAAATGAGAGTTTTTTAACGCAGATAGCGACACGTTTAGCCCCTAAAAATGATTAAGTATTATTGCTGATTGGTATTATACGTAACCTTAAACTAGTTTAATAAAGCATGCTTGAGTAACCACCCATTTATTGATTTAGAATAATTAAGCGCCTTTTAATGCATTAAAGTTGGGTATTATTTTTGCGTTATTTAAGTTATTAGCGTTTAGTGCGCTAGGTAAGTTTGCCTCAATGACCTGTTTAAGCGTTTCGGGCTTGGTGCGCGGCGCATAACGTGCAACGAGCTGACCTTGTGGGTTAATTAAAAACTTGGTGAAGTTCCACTTTACTGCGCGGTTTTGCGAAATACCACGGGTATGCGACTTTAAATAATTAAACAGCGGATGCGCCTCGGGCCCATTTACCATGACCTTACCAAACACTTTGAACGACACGTCAAATTGCCCTTGATAAAAGTCTTTGATCGCGAGGTTATCAAGCGGCTCGTTTTGGCCAAATTGATGACACGGAAACGCTAAAATAGTGAAACCGCTATTTTTATATTCTTGATAGAGCTTTTCTAGCGAACTTAATTGCACCGAAAAATTACACTTACTTGCTGTATTAACAATAAGTACTGTTTTGCCTTTTAGCTGGCTAAGCGCAAAGCTTTCGCTGTTGTACAAAGGGGCACTAAATTGATAAATACTATCCATGGTTACCTACTTATTTCCTTACGTTGGAAATTTATAAAGACTTAATTCGCTTTTTAAGCAGCCGATTGACATAATCGGGCATAGTTTCTAAGTTAGCAGGAAAATAAGGCACTTTTATGTCAATCAATGTTGCATTTATAGGTTTAGGGGTAATGGGTTACCCAATGGCAGGGCATTTAGCAAAAGCGGGCTTTAATGTGTGTGTATATAACCGCACTCAAGCAAAAGCGCAAAGCTGGGTAGATGAGTATGCAGGAAGCTTTGCTACCACGCCGCGAGAAGCTGCTAATAATGCTGATATTGTATTTATGTGTGTAGGTAATGATGATGACTTACGTGCGGTTGTTTATGGTGAAAATGGTGTTTTAGCGGGGATGGCCGTTAATAGCATTTTGGTTGACCATACAACGACATCGGTCGAAGTAGCCCGTGAAGTAGCAGAAAAAGCAGCCTTGCAAAATATCGATTTTATAGACGCGCCCGTATCAGGTGGACAAGCAGGTGCTGAAAACGGCGTGCTTACAGTCATGGCAGGCGGTAACGAAGCTGTTTTCACTAAAGTGCAACCCGTAATGGCGGCATATAGCCGTTTTAGCCAGTTATTAGGCGATGTGGGCGCAGGGCAGTTATGTAAAATGGTTAATCAAATTTGTATTGCCGGCGTAGTGCAAGGCTTAGCCGAGGGCTTACATTTTGCTAAACAAGCAGGGCTTGATGGTGAAAAAGTAATTGAAACCATTTCAAAAGGGGCTGCGGGTTCGTGGCAAATGGAAAACCGCTACAAAACAATGTGGGCAGGTGAGTACGAGTTTGGTTTTGCCGTAGATTGGATGCGCAAAGATTTAGGCATCGCGCTTGATGAAGCTAAAAACAACGGCGCTACGTTACCTATGACCGCAACGGTTGATCAATATTACGCCGACGTACAAGCGCTTGGTGGCGGCCGATACGATACATCAAGCTTACTAGCACGCATTGAAGCACTGCACAAAAAATAACGTTTACATTGAGTATATCAATGTAGACGCGCAGCTTGCTGGCGTGCCGAGCAAAGCCCGTAAAGTGA
>NZ_PNDP01000060.1:0-23185 GCF_005886415.1 Pseudoalteromonas sp. S327
TGGGGACGCCACTTACTATTTTAGTAGTGTATAAATCTATAACTTCCTCAGCGCTATCCAGTGCATTAATTTCTACCGCTTATCCGTTAAAATTTTAGTTTTACACTTTTAATTTTCTTCAATATCTAAAAACCTATCTATTTAATTAATAATCACCTACGTATAATTTCTTTGGTTTTCAAGACCGATCCGCAATAATAATTATTCATTTACAGTGATAAATTTTTTGCTAGCTGCGTTAAAAATACATACTTATAACTGCATGTGTAGATAAAATGGATAGCACAACTAAATTTCAAATTACTCTTAACCATATTTATTCATCCTTTAAATAGCTCAATCAATAAAGCCTGTACAAAATATTCAGCATTTATAAAGCGCTGTGCTGCTAACCTTTTAGCTTAATTTCTTATTATTAGGAGTTAATTATGGCAAGTGGTTGGGCGCGTGATGGCGCAATTCAAGATCAAATCGATGCAAGTGTTAACGATGCAGTGCAATATGCAAGGCAAAATTTAATCTCAGGCGCGAGTGCTGAATTCTGTGATGAGTGTGATTGTGAAATACCACAGGCACGCAGGTTAGCGCTGCCAGGTGTTAGGCACTGTGTGGCGTGTCAAAGCGAGCTTGAGGCTAAAGGCAAAGGCGTTGCTGGCGTAAACCGCCGAGCAAGTAAAGATAGCCAACTAAGGTAAAGGTGCGACTAGGCACCTTTTTGATAAATTTTATTCCCTAGTGAGCTTTGTTTTTCTTTTTCTGAATAAGCTCAATTGAATAGCCATCAGGGTCTTTCACAAAAGCAATTTCTGTTGTGCCACCTTTTACTGGCCCCGGTTCTCGACTGACGTTTCCACCAGCGGCCTTTATGTCGTCACATGCCTTGTATATATCGTCAAATTCAATAGCTATATGGCCATATGCATTACCAAGATCGTAGCTATTTTCATCCCAATTATAAGTAAGCTCTAACACAGTATTACTATCCTCTTCACCATACCCTACAAAAGCTAATGTATAACGATACTCTTCGTTGTCAGAACGGCGTAATTCTTTCATTCCTAAAATCTGTGTATAAAAAGAAAGTGACTTTTCTAAGTCGGCTACACGCAACATTGTGTGTAATAAACGCATTTAGGTTACCTCTGTGAGTTTAAATTTAAATAGGTGTGGAGCATAGCGTCTTTATGGAGTATCCATAACCGCATTGCAAAGGCCAGAGCCTGCCATATACCTAGGGGCTTATTTTACCTCAACTGTGAACAATAAGTTTATATTAACCAGCTATTTGCGCACTCATTGCGTCAAATTTACTTGCAATAAGCCTAGCTATTGCCGCGCAAGTGGCTTTGCCTTCACTGAAAACCTCGGCTTGTGAAATAAATTAAAATATCAGTACGATTTAATACGTAAGTAAACTTCTTAACCTGAGTTCGGGCAATTTAAGCTAAATGTGGGCAAGGCTAGGCATTTACAACCACGGATTGCCATAATATTAGCACACTAAATTAGTGGTTTTACCAACAATGGGTTAGTGCACAATGTAATTATAGCCACGCTATTTATACGAGTTTATAAAGTTGTTGCACTTATTGGTCAACCTATTTTTTATTAAGCTCTAACCAAAGAAGGGAAAAGTGAGTGGAATTAATTTGATTTCCATACTACCTATAACTAGTTGTTTATTATTGTTATTTTGTTGATTTGAAATAAATTGTAAATTACCTTGGTTTACAAAGTTAACTTATTGGTTGACAAGATTGGTGTATGGTAATACAGTTTTTGCATACCAATTGGTAAGTTGCTTGGTTTTAGCTTCTCCAAGGTATTAATAAATAATCAAAGCAATGCTAAGCATAACGAAATAAATACGTAATCGGTCAACAATATACAGCGTGTAATCACTCTGTTTTTATTCGCTCAAATGGTAATAACGCGGCGGGTTACTTATTCAAACGAACATGCTCAGGGTTACTTTAGCAAATTGAATTAAACGACACAGCGTACCTATTTATGGGGTAAATCATTACTCGTACTCATAAAAGCACGCGCCATCATATTTAGGAGTTATTCATGTCTAAACCAGTAATCGGTTTTATCGGCCTTGGCTTAATGGGCGGCAATATGGCCGAAAACTTACAGAACAAAGGCTATGAGCTTATTGTTATGGATTTAAACAAAGATGCGGTTGCTGCATGCGTTAGCAGAGGCGCAAAAACAGCAAGCACTGCAAAAGAGCTTGCACAAGGTGCAGACATAATTATGTTTTGTTTAACAACATCAGCAGTTGTTGAAAAAATTGTGTACGCAGAAGATGGCATTTTAGCGGGTATTAAAGAAGGCGCGGTATTAATTGATTTTGGTACATCAATTCCTTCATCTACTAAAAAAATTGGTGCTGATCTAGCCGCTAAAGGCGCAGGCATGATTGACGCACCACTAGGGCGTACTCCAGCCCATGCTAAAGACGGCCTATTAAATATTATGGCAGCGGGTGATATTGACACCTTCAATAAAGTTAAACCTGTACTTGAAGATCAAGGCGAAAACGTATTTCACCTAGGTGAGCTAGGCGCAGGACATACAACTAAGTTAATCAATAACTTTATGGGTATGACCACGGTATGTGCTATGTCACAAGCGTTTGCTGTAGCAGACAAAGCGGGTGTAGACCGCCAGCAACTATTTGACATTATGTCGACAGGGCCTTCTAGCTCTCCATTTATGCAATTTTGTAAAAACTACGCGGTAGACAACGTAAGCGACCTTGGTTTTTCAATTGCCAATGCAAACAAAGATTTAGGCTACTTCCTACAAATGGTTTCAGACCTTGGGACTGAATCAAAAATTGCTGAAGGGTCATCTGCTAACTTACAAGCGGCATTTGATGCAGGTATGGGGCAAGGCAACGTACCAGAAATTTTTGATTACTTTAAAACTCTAGAAAAGTAATACCAACAACATTGGGTGCTTTAACGTAGTTAAAGCACCAAAACACACACAACATCAATTGGCTAGATTTAACCTGCTTTGTGCAATGAGTGCAGCATTACTATTGATAAGGCATTACTTCCGGTCACACTGAAAAAGAGTTATCTATGCGTTTAATTAATATAATAAAGCTTAGCCTAGTTCTTATTGGGTGCACATCCACACAATTGGCAGCCAAAGATTATTTTGTAGACACTAAACAAGCTTTTCAAGAAATCTCTGACAAACTCGTTGCCGGCGATAAAATAACTCTCAAAGACGGTACGTGGTCTAATTTCGAAATTTTATTACAAGGCCAAGGAACCAAAAACGCCCCTATAAAGCTTACAGCGCAGACCAAGGGTAATGTTATTTTATCAGGGCAATCTAATTTAAGACTGGCGGGTTCGTATTTAGAAGTGTCAGGACTTGTATTTAAAAATGGTTATACGCCTAGCTCAGCCGTTATTGAATTTCGTAAAAATAAAGATGAGCTTGCTACTCACTCCCGCGTAACACAAGTCGTTATCGATAACTACAATAACCCCGATAAACGAGAATCAGACTATTGGGTGGCTCTATATGGTAAACACAATCGTTTTGATCACAGCCACTTAGTAGGTAAACGTAACAAAGGCGTTACGGTTGCAGTAAGGCTTAATAGTGAGCAAAGCCAACAAAACCACCATCAAATTGATCATAACTTCTTTGGCTATCGTCCTACTTTTGGATCTAACGGCGGTGAAACACTGCGCATTGGTACTAGCCACTATTCATTAAGTGATTCATTTACCGTAGTTGAAAACAACTACTTTGAACGTACTAACGGCGAAGTAGAAATAATCTCGGTTAAATCAGGGAAAAACCAAATCCGCAATAATGTGTTTTTTGAATCTCGCGGCACACTAACGCTGCGCCATGGTAATGGCAATATTATAGAAGAGAACGTTTTTTTTGGTAACGGTGTAGATCACACAGGTGGCATTCGCATCATTAATAAAAACCAAACAGTAAAAAATAACTACTTAGAAGGTTTAACAGGCTACCGTTTTGGCAGTGGTTTTACGGTTATGAACGGCGTACCTAACTCACCAATAAATCGCTACCATCAGGTAGAAAACGCGACAATTGAAAACAATACCTATGTAAATGTGCGTCATATACAACTTGGTGCAGGTAGTGATAGCGAGCGTAGCGCTGCACCAATTAATAGCGTAATGAAAAATAACCTTATTATTAATCAAAATGGCGAGCAGCCTTTTACAACCTTTGATGATGTAAGCGGTATTAAATTTAGTGAAAATGTAGCTAATACCCAGGTATTAAAAGAGTTAAATTACGGTGTTAAACAGCAAAATGTAACACTAACCAGAGCTAGTAACGGTTTACTGTATCCTGAATCAAGCAAAATTAGTGCAGGTGCTAAACGCGGTTTAAAGGTGCTAAAAAAGGCCGATACCGGCGTTAGTTGGTATCCAAAAACAGAGCAAGTTGTAGCATTTGATACGGGTAAAACTCACCAGGTTAAAGCAACTGCAGATGCCTTACTTAACGCAATCAATGCAGCCCAAACGGGTGATGTATTAGAGCTTGCAGATGGTCAATACGATGTATCTAAACTCGTTAAAATAACAAAAGTGCTTACCCTTAAGGCTAAACATACTGGCAAAGCTAAGCTGACCTACCAACGCTCCACCTTATTCGAAATTCATGATGGCGGTAGCTTAAAGCTAGATGGTTTAGTTATTTCGGGTGAAAACGCACCTGATGCCATTAATAATAGTGTGGTACGTACTAAAAAGTGGGGCATGGTTGATAACTACCGCTTTGAAATACACAACTCACAATTAACTAATCTTAATATTAATCACTCATTTCACTTTTTTGTAACGGGTAAAGGGGCGATGGCAGATGAAATCACGTTAGTAAATAACACCTTTAAAAATGTAACTGGCGATATTTTACGTCTCGATACCGAAATAGAAGACTTAGGTATTTATAACGCAGAGTATGTAACACTTAAAAGCAATACCTTTAATGAGGTAGCCGGTGGAGTCGTTAAGTTATACCGAGGTGGAAGTGATGAAAGCACCTTTGGTCCGCATTTATTAATGACCAATAACACCCTAACTAAAGTAGGTTTAGGTAAGCGCAACAAGGCGCAAGCGAGTGTGTATGCGCACGGTGTACAAGTCACAAATATTGCAAGCAACGTATTTGAAAAATCGGCACCGATTAAAATTGAGCACACGGTTGGTGAGCCAATAACAGCCATTACAGATAACACCTTTGATGCAACTCAAGCACCAAACGTAAAAGAGTTACGTGTAGCGGGCCCGCACACGGCAACGATTAAAAATAACAACGTTTTAAATAAGGTGAACTAACAATGATGAATTTAACCCAAAATAAGTCATTATTTAAAACGCTGGGTGTTACTGTAAGTGCCTTAGTTTTATCGATAAACGCCTACGCAGCGCATCCAAATTTGGTAATAACCAATGATGATGTACAGCAAATGCGCCAAGCAATTAGCAACAACGAACAGGGCAAGTTTGCCAACGCATTTGCAGCGCTTAAAGCACAAGTGGATGAGCAAATTAAAAGCCCTATAACAGTGCCTGTACCAAAAGACGGTGGGGGAGGGTATACCCACGAACGTCACAAAAAAAATTATCAGCTTATGTATAACGCCGGTGTTATTTATCAGCTAAGCCAAGATGATAAATACGCTCATTACGTACGTGATATGTTGCTTGAGTATGCCAAATTATACCCAACACTTGATGTACACCCTAAGCGCAAAGTTAAGTCGCAAAACCCAGGTAAACTATTTTGGCAAAGCCTTAATGAGGCCATGTGGCTTGTTTATACCATTCAAGCATACGATTTAGTGCATGATGCGTTAAGCGCCGCTAATATTAAAACCATCGAAAATGACTTACTGCGCCCAGTATCGTTATTTTTATCACAAGGCCAGCCATCAACCTTTAACAAGGTACATAACCATGGTACGTGGGCTACAGCCGGTGTAGGCATGGCAGGGTATGTGTTAGATGAATCTGAGTGGGTCGAAAAGTCTCTTTACGATTTAGATAAATCGGGCGAGGGTGGCTTTATTAAGCAGCTAGACATGCTGTTTTCGCCACAGGGCTATTACAACGAAGGTCCTTATTATCAACGCTTTGCACTACTTCCGTTTGTTACCTTTGCTAAAGCAATTGAAAACAACGAACCGCAGCGAGACATTTTTGAATATCGCGATGGCATATTACTTAAAGCCATTGATACCACTATTCAGCTAAGCTATAACGGTTTGTTTTTCCCGATAAACGATGCAATTAAAAGTAAAGGTATAGACACAATAGAGCTGGTACACGGTGTAACAGCCGCTTACGGTTTAACACACGATACTGGTTACTTAGATATAGCCAAAAAGCAAAATCAAATAATACTCTCTGGCGATGGCCTAAAGGTGGCTCAAGCACTGGATAAAAATAAGCAAACCCCTTATGTATTTAAATCGGTAGCGTTTGGCGATGGTAACGATGGCGAGCAAGGGGCGTTGGTAGTAATGCGTACGCAAACTGGTGGCGACCAAGCACTTTTATTTAAACCTGCCGCACAGGGTTTAGGGCATGGACATTTTGATAAATTAACTTGGCAGTTTTACGATCATGGCAATGAAATTGTGTCTGATTATGGCGCTGCACGTTTTTTAAATGTTGAGGCTAAATACGGTGGTCGTTACCTACCAGAAAACGAAACTTACGCAAAACATACCGTGGCACACAATACAGTTGTGATTGATGAAACCTCGCATTTTAATGCAAATGTTAAAGTGGGTAATAACAATCATCCTACGCTTAATTTCTTTGAAACAAACCAATACGGAACGGTGTCAAGTGGGCAAATAAGCACCGCTTACAAAGGTGTTGAGCTTGAACGCACGTTAGCGTTAATTAATTTACCTATGCTTGAAAGCACGCTTGCAGTTGATATTTTTAATGTGACTGCAGATACCTCCCATAAAATTGATTTACCACTGCATTACAAAGGCCAATTAATTGATACCAGCTTTGAGTTACTTGGTAACACCAAAAGCTTAGCTGCGCTGGGTGATAAAAATGGCTATCAACATTTATGGTTAAAAGCACAGGCACAACCAGATGAAGGCCTAGCAAAGGTAACGTGGTTAAACGACAACGGCCGTTTTTATACACAAACAAGCCTAGTGAAAGGGGATGAGTCTTTCTTATTTACGCAAATAGGGGCAAACGATCCACACTTTAACCTTCGTAACGAAAATGGCTATATTCGCCGTGTAGAAGGTAAAAAACAGCATAAATTTATTTCAGTACTTGAGCCTCACGGTGAATACAACCCAAGTAAAGAATATACCCTAGAGGCTGTTAGCCGTGTATCGTCACTTAAGTATGGCGCACAAGAGCACTTAGACCTAATTGAAGTTAAAGTAAAAAATAATACTTATTTGGTTGCTATCAACAAAGCCGATAAAGCAGCTAAACACACATTCACATATCAAAATAAAGCATTCACCTTAAATGGCCGCCTTGGCGTTTATGCGATGAAGAATAATCAGGAGTAAACAGGATGCAAAAGCAAAGTGCACACTTTTCATTTGGTAACGAAACCGAGATTGAAGATTTAGGTAATGGCTTAAAACGCCAAATGCTTGGCTATAACGAAGAGCTAATGGCCGTGAAAATTTGGTTCTCAGAAGGGGCTATTGGTTATAACCATGCACACAGGCACTCGCAAGTAACGTATGTGGTTGAGGGTGAGTTTCACTTTAACATTGATGGCGTAACTAAAATCTTAAAAGCGGGTGATAGCTGTTTTATTCCTCCTTTTGCTGATCACGGTGCAACGTGCCCAACTGGCGGTATACTGATTGATACCTTTAGCCCAGCTCGTGAAGACTTTCTTGAGGAATAACCTATGAAAATTCAAGGCTTACGCTGGTGGGTTATAGTGCTAATTGCACTTGCTACCATTATTAACTACATCGACCGTCAAGCGCTTAGCGTTTTATGGCCAGACATTGTGGAAGAGATGTTCCCTGATGAATCTGCGTTAGAGCGTAAACAAATTTACGCTAATATTTCTATAGTATTCGTATTTGCTTATGCATTTGGCCAAGCTATTTTTGGCAAAATTTTTGACTGGGTTGGCACGCGTTTAGGTTTTGTGCTTTCAATTGGTGTGTGGTCATTAGCCACTGTTGCCCATGCTTTTGCACAAGGGGTGCTTAGTTTAAGTATTTTCCGTGCAATTTTAGGTGTAGCCGAAGCTGGTAACTGGCCCGGTGCAGCTAAAGGTAATGCCGAGTGGTTTCCAACAAAAGAGCGTGCTTTAGCGCAAGGTATATTTAATTCTGGCGCAGCCATTGGTGGCATTATTGCTATCCCGCTTATTGCTTATTTAACCGTGTATTTTAGCTGGCAAATGGTGTTTGTATTTGTTGGTGCCTTAGGTTTTTTATGGTTAGTTCCTTGGATTATATTGGTAAAAGCGCCTCCAGGCTCTCACCCTTGGATAAGTGAAGAAGAGCGTGAGTACATTCTTACCGGACAAAGACGCGTTGATGATAACGGCGATGTAACAAGCGATGACGAAGAAGAATATAACCCGTCTACAGGCGAGTTACTTTCTCGTAAGCAAAGCTGGGGCGTAATTATAGCCTCTGCAGCTATCGACCCTATTTGGTGGTTATTTGTTTTTTGGATACCAATTTACTTAAACGAAGTGTATGGCATGGATGTTAAAGCGATTGGTATTTATGGCTGGGTTCCGTATGTAGGCGCTATGTTTGGTGCTTGGTTTGGTGGCTTACTTGCCCAAAACCGCCTTAAAGCAGGCTGGAATACCGATAAAACGCGTAAGCTGACCATCACATTAGGGTGTTTAATTATGTTGCCGGCGCTGCTTGCAATGGCAAACCCAGGCGAGCCGGTAATTGCGGTACTTATTATGGCTGTTATTTTATTTGGTTTTCAAACCGCCATTGGTAACGTGCAAACCTTACCAAGCGACTTACTAGGTAAAAAAGCGGTAGGTACGTTGTCGGGCTTCTCTGGAATGGCCGCTAAATTAGGTGCTGTAGGGCTTACGTCATTGGTACCTATTTTAACAGCGGACGGTAATTATACACCGGCGTTTGTGATAGGCGCGTCTTTAGCGATTATTGCAATGGCAGCTGTATGGATTTTAATTCCAAAAATTGAACCATTGAAAAAGCCTAACTAATTTGTTGGCAATGGCTGTGTTTCTCACAGCCATTTACTACCTAAGGTAAGTGATAATAATGAAAAATATTTACTTTATTGGCGAGTGCATGATTGAGTTAAGAGCGACTGTTCCCTCTACATTGCATCAGTCATTTGCAGGTGACGTATACAATTCGGCAGTTTACTTAAAGCGTTGTTTCCCACAAATCACCACCTCAGTTATTACCGCTTTAGGGGAAGATAACTTAAGTAAAAAAATGCGTGAGCGTTTTGCAAGTGAGCAATTAAATACAGACTATGTATTTGCTCATAACAGTAAAGTCCCAGGTATGTATTACATAGAAACGGACGAGCAAGGCGAGCGCAGTTTTATTTACTGGCGGGATGATTCAGCAGCCAAAAAGGTGGTTGAATTTATCAGCCCTGAGCTTGTTAAGCAGCTGTCATCGGGTGATATGTTTTTCTTTTCGGGTATTTCTTTAGCCGTAATAGAAGAGCAAGCAAGAGCGCAGTTTTGGGACATAGTAAAGCAACTTAAAGCCGCGGGTGTAAAAATAGTATTTGACCCAAATTACCGTGCGCGACTTTGGGATAACGTTGAGCAAACTAAAGCGCAATACCATAGTGCATTTAGCCTAGCCGATATTACGTTACCCGGCGTTGAAGACTTAGAAACGCTTTACAACGTGCAAAGTGTAGAAGCGGTAATTGATTATTTGGCTCCGTACAACATTAACGAAATTATAGTAAAAAACGGCCCCGATTCAGTCATTACAAAAGAGGCTAATACAGTGCAAAGCCACAGTATTACGCCGGTTAAAAACGTTGTTGATACAACCTCCGCAGGCGATGCCTTTAACGGTGTATATTTAGGAGCGCGCTTAGATGGGCGCCCTATAAGTGATGCAGTTAAACTGGGCGCGCAGGCTGCCGGCGCTGTTATTCAGCAACCCGGTGCTATTGCACCAAAAGATGTTTTTCAACAAGCCATGGCTAAATCAGGTCTCTAACTGGCTAATTTACTCAATTTATAACACTAAGTAGCACGATTATTTAAAAATAAGGGAAATAACGCATGACTCGCTTTTCTGAACTAATGGCAGGGCAAACTCTGCTACCTATAATTCAAGCAGACACGCCAGAGCAAGGTGTAAACATTGCTAAAGCAATGGCAGAGGCAGGCCTAACTTTGGTAGAAGTTGTTCTTAGAACAGATGCATCAATTGATGCGCTTAAAGCCATAAAAGAACAGGTTCCACGGCTAAAAGTGGGCGCAGGCACCGTTATTAACGAAACAATTTTAAAGCAAGCGCTAGAAGCAGGCTCAGATTTTATAGTTACTCCCGCTGTATCGCCTACACTATTAAGTGAGCTGATTAAGTGTAACGTGCCAGTATTGCCAGGTGTATCAAATACCGGCGATATATTAATGGCGCTTGAGTATGGTTTTGAAGAGCAAAAACTCTTTCCTGCTTCACTGGCTGGTGGTGCGCCGTTTGTCTCTGCTGTCTCATCTGTATTTCGTGCAGTGAGCTTTTGCCCGACCGGCGGTGTAAGCGAAAAAAATAAAATGGATTACTTGTCGTTAAACAATGTATTTGCAGTAGGCGGTACCTGGGTTGCTAAAAAAGAATGGGTAACGCAGGGTAATTGGCAAGCCATTACAGACTCTTGTATCGAGGCTTTAAAATAGCAAGGAGCAAAAAATGAATTATTTAGCCCCAACCATTGCACCAGGCGTTGTTGTTGGCGATGAAGTAAGCGAAGTGTATAAACACGCACGAACGCATCAGTATGCATTGCCTGCTGTAAACGTGGTGAGCACATCGTCAATTAATGCCACCTTAGAGGCCGCAAAAAAAATGAAGTCGCCGGTCATTATTCAACTATCTAATGGGGGAGCGCAGTTTTTTTGTGGTAAAGGTTTAGCACTAGAGGGCCAGCAATCTGCCGTTGTTGGGGCAATAAGTGCTGCACAGTATGTGCATAACGTGGCGAAGCACTATGGCGTTGCTGTCATGCTGCACACAGATCACGCAGCAAAAAAACTACTGCCTTGGATTGATGGTTTATTAGATGAAGGCGAAAAGTATTTTGCACAAACAGGCAAGCCGCTTTTTTCATCGCACATGATAGACCTATCAGAAGAGCCACTGGAAGAAAATATAGAAATTTGTGAGCGTTATTTAGCGCGGATGGCAAAAATAGGCATGACACTTGAAATAGAGCTCGGGTGTACCGGCGGAGAAGAAGACGGGGTTGATAACTCGCACCTCGACAGCTCTGCGCTTTACACTCAACCAGAAGATGTAGCCTACGCCTATGAGCGACTTAGTAAAATAAGCCCTAATTTTATCATTGCTGCTTCGTTTGGTAACGTTCACGGCGTATACAAGCCTGGCAATGTAGTATTAACACCTACCATATTACGCGACTCGCAAGCCTATGTAGCTGAAAAATTTAATTTAGAGCATAACGCTATTAATTTTGTATTTCACGGTGGGAGTGGCTCTGAGCACAGTAAAATTGCTGAGTCGCTAACCTACGGGGTGGTAAAAATGAACATTGATACCGACACCCAATGGGCGAGTTGGAACGGGGTATTAAACTACTACCAAGAAAAACAAGGCTACTTGCAAGGCCAAATTGGTAACCCTGATGGCGAAGATAAACCCAATAAAAAATACTATGATCCACGTGTGTGGTTACGTCAGTCGGAGCAGCATATGGTGGCTCGCCTGATCCAATGTTTTGACGACCTTAATTGTGTGAACAGGTATAGCGCATGAAAAGACTGAATAAAGTATTAAAGCAAGATGGGGTTGAAACCGACCTTATTATGTTAATTCGCACGCTATTAGCAACCACAAAAGAAATAGCGTTTAGAGTAAGCCAAGGTGAGCTTGCGGGTGTTTTAGGCTCTACCCTTAACGAAAATATCCAGGGCGAGGTGCAAAAAAAGTTAGATGTCATTGCCAATCAACTGTTAAAAGATACCTTAATTGATGATGATCTTGTAAAAACAGTGGCATCTGAAGAAGAAGATAATGCAGTAGGCGCCCACCCTGATGGTAAATATATTGTGGCATTTGATCCCCTTGATGGGTCATCAAACATTGATGTTAACGGGCAAATAGGCACTATTTTTACCATTTACCCAGCAAAGGCAGATGTGCCCTTCGATAGTGATGAGCAATTTAATCAACCCGGTACTAATCAGGTTTGTGCAGGCTACGTGCTGTATGGGCCATCGTCGTTACTAGTAATGAGTACAGGTGGGCCAACCCGCTGTTATACACACGATTTAACCCACGGTGGCTTTTTGCTTACAAAACCAGAGCTTGCAGTACCGAGTAAAAGCCGTGAGTTCTCGGTTAATATGGCAAATTACCGATACTGGGATGAAGCAACACAAGTTTACTTTGATAAATTACTGTATACATCAGAAGAATTTGCTAAAAGCTCAATTCGCTATAATGCAGCCATGGTTGGCGATGTACACCGAATTTTATGCCGTGGCGGGGTATTTATGTACCCGCAAGATACGCGCGCGGGTAATGAAAACGGTAAAATACGCTTACTTTACGAAGCTAACCCGCTGGCAATGCTTACTGAAAACGCAGGCGGTATAGCCACCTCTAAGGGTATGCGTATTTTAGATATTCAGCCCGATGAGCTGCATCAGCGTGTGCCTGTTATTTTAGGCTCTAGTGAACCTGTGACTTACTTTAATTCTACGGTTTATTAAACCTGACTAAGGCCTCAGTAAAAAAGGGCGGTTATTGTGCCCTTACGCCTTTTAAATAATACGTAAGCCACTGCTGACAATAGTGAGTTAAACGCAGTGGCTACGTTATTTTATATACACATCAAAAATTCATACCTATAGGCTATTACAGCTAAAGCTTTACGCCTGTGCTTTCCACCCCTCCATTCTTTATGTGCTTATCGCGCTAAGTATAAATACAGAGCAATCCTTTCGGTAAAACCAATTGTTCATAAAGGTTGTTTGCTTATCTATTCGTGAAATTAATATTGGTAATAACGCTGCGTTATTAGGTATAGACGTAAGTTAACTTTCAGTTAATAAGATATGATGAATTTTGAACGAATATAGTGGTAAAAGTGTTTTTATTATGCTTATATTACCAAGTTGGTTAACAATGAGGCGTAAAAATAAAATAATTTGGTAATAACACACTGAGTATTTGGTAAATCACACATAACACCTGCTAAATACTAAACCACACAATTAAGGAGAATAGAGCCATGATGAAATTAAAACATTTTGCATTATGTGCTGTTGCAGCTGCCATTATAGGTTGTGACACGGATTCAAATAATAATAACAACACATTGGGCTCTATTGCTCTATCAGGTACAGCGTTAACGGGCGAAACATTGTCGACCAGCGTAAATGATGCCGATGGTATTTCTGGCGAAGTAAGCTACTACTGGTACGCCGACGGACAAGTTATAAGTGGCGCTAATGACGCAACTTTTACATTAACAGATGAGCAAATTGGTTTTGCAATTACAGCACAAGCACTTTATACAGATGACAGCGGTGTTAATGAATCACATTTAAGTGAGCCCACCGATGAAGTGTCAGCTATTCCTTTTGCGGCCACGGTAGAAATTAACGGTGATGCAATTATAGGTAATGAACTAAGTGCTAATGTAGCGGATGAAAATGGTTTTGATCCGGCGCTTGTAGCATATACATGGTTTGCAGATGATGTTGAAATTGCCGATGAAACCTTAGCAACCTACACTATTACCGAATCGCAACTAGGTAAAGTTATAACCGTAAATGCAGCATTTGAAGATAGCAGAGGCTTTGCAGAGTCAGCTACATCAACTGCCACAGCGCCAGTAGAGCGTGCAAATTCAGAAGGGTCGGTGGCTATTGTTGGCACACCTACGGTGGGTAATACACTTACAGCCGAAATAACAGATGAAGATGGCGCAAGCGGCACAATTACTTACCAATGGTTTGCTGATGAGGTTGCAATTAGTGGTGCCACGCAAAGCACTTACGTTGTAGATGAGTCATTATTAGGGCAATTTATTACCGTGCAGGTTACCTACACGGACGATCACGGTTTTACCGAAGACAACCTTTCTGAGGCAACCATTGCTGTTTCTGCAGAGGCTGTAGATGAAGCGGGTAGTATCACCATTTCAGGGGCTACGCCATATTTAGTGACTAGCGAATTAACCGCTGAAATTAGCGATAACAATGGGGTAGATGAGCAAAACGTTACTTACACTTGGCTTGCTGATGGCGTTGCAATTGCAGATACCAACAGCAAAACATTTACGCCAACTAATCAAGCTGGCGCGATTATATCGGTCACTGCGAGTTATACCGATAACGATGGCTTTTCAAGCACAATTACCGGTGCCGCCGATACAGTAGTGTACACGCAAGTGATAAGCGATGCAGATGCGCTATTAGGTGCTATTAATGCAGGGCTTGGTGATGGCGATGTGCTTGGTTTAAATACCGGTGTATATGCCGATCTTGATGCCATTATGCTAACCAGCGCAGCAACACTTAAAGCTGTTGAAGGACAAAGCCCGGTAATTAGTGGCGAGCTTTGTATTCATGTAGCCAGTGGGGTTGATGGCGCGGGTATTGAAGGCCTTACATTTAAAAATATTGATACTAAATCGGGTGGCTTTTGTGAAACCGAAGAAGATGCCGTTATTTATTCTGAGGGTGACAACTTCACATTTACACAAAATACTATCGATGGTGAAGCAGAGACGTTAAATAACTCTACCTACCATTGGTTAATGCTTAAAGGCGACGCCGCAATGGTTGAGCGTAATACCTTTGCCAACCGCGATAAAGCAGAAAATGGTTCGGTGATAAAAATGTCTTCATCGAGCACTAACCACGTTATTCAATATAACCTTTTCACAGGTACCAGCAGCAACCCAAATTTTGGTAACTCTAGCCTGCACTTAATTAACGCAGGGAGTACAACAGGTACAGGCTCTGCTGATGATGCAAACTTTACTATTCAATATAACCGAGTAGAAAACTTTGTTACAGGCCGACGTTTAATGCGCGTACAAACCTCTGGCGCGACGATTAAAGGCAATACCATTTTAAATCCTAATGGCGGTATTTCGCTTGAAGATGGTGGATTTAATACGGTATCAGACAACATTATTATTCGTACCACTGATATTGCAAGTTCAAGCGATCGTCCTGCCGGCGTGCTAGTTACGCCTTTAGGTCACACTGTAAGCAATAACTACATCGCTGGTATTCGCTCAGGTAATAAAGAAGCCGGTGGTATTGTATTTACCGCTAACCCATTTTCACAAGCTGATGGCGGGGTGCCAAATGGAGGTAACCAAGCTGTGCTTGATGGCGCAGGCGACTTTACCCTTAATGTTACTAACAATACGGTACTTAACTCACAGCAACCATTTGTATTTAGTACAGAAATAGGTTCAAAGGCACCTGTTGGAGATTGTGATGAGCTTACCGCAGAAAATGCCCCTGTACTGTATGGTTTAACTAAAAATGCGTTTGAAATTAACTTCAACGGTAATTTAAATGCAAATGGGGTGGGCGATCAAACTGATGAAGACACCATTGAAAGCAGCGCGCTTGTTTATGGTTTCTTTTACCCTAACGAGCTGTCGAGCGACCACTCTTTTGAATACGACTGTGACCTAATTAACCATACTGAATCACTGTTCTCTAACAGCTTTGGCTTTAGTGACAGTTATGAGTCGGGCGATGCGAGCGACCTATGGGTTGATATTAGAAACGTAAATGGCAATGGTGAATACGACACCGATGGCGCTATTGACCAAAACCCAGAAGCAAATGGTAAAGAAATCCCAGAGTTTGTCACTGCTACAAGTACGCTGCTTGAGACTGACTCAAATGGAGCACAAGCCTTAGCAGGTGCAAGAAACTTATACTACATCCAAAGCACTGATGTAGGTGCAGGCTCTACGTGGGTGGCACAAGATGAATAAGCCCACACTGCACATTATTAATACTTATAAAAATAGCAAACTACGCACAACACACACAATGATAAAGGAGAACGCGGCATGTCGTTAAAAATGGATCGAAGACGTCAACATTCTACAAACAGCTCTGTTTGTAATCATTTTGCACTTTCACCTGCTGCTAAGTTAATTAGAGCAAGTTTACTTGCAGGTATGGCAGGTTCATTGTCATTTAATGCTTTTGCTCAGCAAGAAGCCCAAGAAAAAGTGACTGAAGTAGAGCAAGATGTAGAAATCATCAGCGTTACAGGTACTCGTAGAACCATACAAGATCAAATTGCAATTAAGCGTGAGGCAACAACGGTTGTCGATGGTTTATCTGCAGAAGATATTGGTGATTTACCCGCGCTGTCAATTGGTGAAGCGCTTGAGTCGATTACCGGTGCCGCATCTCATCGTGAAAACGGGGGCGCTACCGAAATCACCATTCGTGGTTTAGGCCCATTTTTAAGCGCAACCCATATTAATGGCCGTGAAGCTACTAATGGTAGTGGTGATCGCTCGGTTAACTTTTCACAGTTTCCATCAGAGCTTGTAAAAAAGGTCGCTATTTACAAAACCCAAGATGCTTCAATGATTGAAGGTGGCGTAGCCGGTGTGATAGCACTTGAAACGATTGCCCCGCTAGATTACGGCAAACAACGCGTACAAGGCGAAGTAAAACTAAATTACAACCCAGATGAAAGTAATGTAGAAAACTCACTGCAAAGTGATACAGGCTATCGTGGTACGTTTAGTTATGTTGACCAATTTGAGTTTGCCGATGGCCAAGCAGTGGGTGTGTCTTTTGGTGTGCAGCGCCAAGATATTAGCCAACCAGAAGCAGAGTACAGAAGCTCAAGCCCATCGGGCTCTTCACTTTGGGCATGTTTAAATGACCCAACTAATACGAATGAAGAGTTTTACAGAAGCAGCGCAGGTGATTGTGAAGACCAAGTAAATGGCAGTAACAATCAAGGTTATCAAACAAACATCGACCCAGAAACAGGCAAAGCCGAAAGCGATGGCACTCCATACGCATGGACAGGCAGTAGCCGCAGCTATCGTCAAAATGAAACCTCAGATGAGCGTGATGCAGTATTTATTGCAATGCAATACCAGCCGTCGTCTGAGTGGGATGTTAACTTTGATGCACAAATCTCTGACAGAATACAAAGAGAAGCACGCCACGATTTAATATTTTTACAAAAACGCGCAACACCTGGTTTAACAGGCCCAACGCTTGTTACTAACGATGTAGGCGGAATTTTACATTGGGAAGGTGAAGAACGTATTGAATCGGCGGGCGAGCAATTCTCACGTGAAGAAAACTACCAAGGTTATGGCATTAATATTGAGCACACGGTAACCGACCGCCTTACTGTAAATCTTGATTTAGCGTATTCAAAAACTGAGCGTGAAGAGCTACAAATTTCTAACCGTGGTAGAACCGCAGACCGTAATTTGTTTAGCTGGGATATGGGCGATGAAATTCCTCACTTCACCTTAACGGACTTTGATGTAACTGATATTTCTAACTTTACAGATAGCTTACGTACACGTTTAGACCGTGAAAATGTTCGCGAAAACGTAGTTAAATCGGCGCGTATTGATTTTGACTACGCGTTAGAGGGCGATATATTTACCAGTATTGAAGGGGGTATTAGAGCCTCAGAGCTAAGCTTTATACAGTTTGGTGGTAGCCAAGGTAATGGCTCTCGTACTGAGTATACTATAGGCGATGACTCAGCATTGGAGATACTTCAAGGCTGTCAAATTGACTTCCCAGAATCTGATTTTTTATCTAGCGTATCGGATGGCAACTTAGTAACAAATGTAGATAGTAGCGGTAATGTAATAAGCTCTGGGACAGGTTCTTCGTGGGCGACCTACGATAACGTGTGTTTCTCTCAAGCTGTAGCGGCTACAGACACTGATTATACAGGTGAATTTGGTTACCCTGATGTTGAGTACGAAAATGCCGGTACCATAGATGTTACTGAAAAAACCACCTCAGTGTACTTAATGGCAAACTACGACACCGAAGTATTTGGTAAGTTTATTCGTGGTAACTTCGGCCTGCGTATTGTTGATACTGATGTAACCTCGGTAGGCTTTAGAACAAATTACACTGTAGATGTAGATGAAACTACAGGCGCTGTTACCCTCGATGTAGGGGATTCACTAGAAAGAACCGAAAGCGGCGGTGGTTATACTAAATACTTGCCAAGCTTTAACTTAGTAGTTGATTACAGTGAAGACATTTTACTGCGTGCGGGTATTTACCGTGGTATGTCACGTGCTGACCCATCTGATTTAGGCTATGATCGCGACTTTGTAACAGACGATCAATCTGTTGCGCTATCGCTTTCTGACTTATTAACCGTAGATGGTTCAGGTAACCCTGATACTCAACCATTAATGTCATGGAACTACGACTTAGCCTTTGAATGGTACCCTAATGAAGATTCTATTTTAGCGCTAAGCCTATACTACAAACAGTTCCAAGGTGGCTTCCAGCAACAAACTGTAATTGAAGACTATGTGGTTGGCGGTGAAACAGTATCACTACCAGTGACAAATTCGGTAACAACCGATAATGATAGCGATATACTGGGTTTAGAAGCATCGTTCTCGTACCGTTGGGATAATGGTATTGGTGTAAAATTTGGCTATAACTTTGCAGATACTGACTTTGAGTTTGAAGATAGCTTATATGGCGATACATACGTTACCGACCTAGATGGCAATACTACTCAATTAACTGCCGGTATTATTGAACCAGGTTCGGTGCCGGGCTTCTCAGAGCATGTATTTAGTAGCCAACTGTATTACCAAATTGGTGACTTTGATACGGCTATTATTTACAAATACCGTAGTGAATACTTCCAACCATATACCAGTAATGGTACCCGCTTACGTTATGTTGATGCCGTAGGTGTATGGGAAATGCGTGCATCGTATAAAATTAACGAGCACTTTAGAGTTAAAGCTGAAGCCATTAACTTGTTTAGCGCACCTAAGTCACAAGACTTCTTTGTGGAAGATAACCTAGGTGAAGTAAACGATTACGGCCCACGTTTATTCTTAGGAATGAGCTTTAAGCTATAACACAATAACCAGTGATCCCCACTTTAAAACCCAATTAGCGTATGCCGCTAATTGGGTTTTTTTGTATGTGCGTGTGGGCTATTAAACCTAAGCTTTTTGAATCGCGGCGCACTCTCTTAACTAAATCTTGGCTAAACCTTTTTACCTAAAGCGCAGCATTACTAAACTCAGTGTTAGTAACGCTGCGTTATTGGCAGGCTAATTAGTTAGCCAAAAGTCTACTATCTTTATCTTGGTTGACCAATTAATTCGGTAAAAGCGGCTAAATATAAAAATAACGCGGTATATATAAAAAAAATATATCGAGGAGATTGAGGGGGTTTTAATCTTTTTTTGTGTGTTATTTAACCTTAATTGAGATTTAAAAGCACATTAAATACAAGTGGTTATATTGTGGTCAGTAATAAAAGTGTTTTTGTCATGCCGAATTGGCTTTTATTGGTAATGACTGTTTTTGCTTTTTTTACAAAAAATGGTTTACCAATAGGTTGACCTTTGGTGCTTTTGCTGTAAATATTAAGTTAACCATTTAGATAAATGGTAAGGCGTTTAATAAAAAATATATAGCGAGTTACACATAGCACTGACACACACAGGAAAAACTATGAATCACAAGTTATCAAAAATTACGCTAGCAGTTATATCTGCCACAGCATTAAACCTTTCTATGTCCACACACGCACAGGAAGCCAAGCCAATTGCAGAAGATGATGTAGAGATCATCGAAGTATCTGGCATTCGTCAATCACTTACTAATGCACTTGCTGAAAAACGCTCTGCAGATAGCCTAGTTGAAATTATTCAGTCAGAAGATATTGGTAAATTACCCGATCAAAACCTCGCTGAAGTATTAGAAAACGTAACGGGTATTCAAATTACACGCCAAGCGGGTGTAGGCACAGGTGTACAAATTCGTGGTACCGATGCTAACCGTACCGAAATTAACGGTGTATCAACGGTGGGCTCAGGCTCTGGTCGAAGTGGTATTAGCTTTGAAGATGTATCAGCGTCAATTATTTCAAGCTTAGAGGTAATAAAGTCGCCTGAAGCGAAAACAATAGAGGGCTCTGTAGGCGGTACTATTAACCTTAAAACGATTCGCCCACTGCATTTAGGTGAGCAGCTAGCCACTATTAGAGTGCAAGGTGAGCACAGTAGCTTAAGCACTGATAGCGGTTTGCAACCACGTTTTTCGGGAACTTTTGCTGATAACTGGGAAGGTGATTACGGTAAATTTGGTGTGTTAGTGAGCGGCAGCTACGCAGAGCAAGATGTAACGGCGTTTCGCCCACGTGCAGATAGAGATAACATTATCACTGCAGATAGCGGTGTAGCCAGCGCTCAGTCTTTTGACTTTTTACCGATTCAATTTTTTGTACAAGATTACGATAACTACGAATACGAAACTAAAAACTTTGTAGGTACCATTGAATGGGCGCCTAACGACAACACAAAGTTTTATTTTGATGCTGTGGTTAACGATCAAGAACGTCGCCAAGAAAGCTCTCGTGTACAGGCTTCTGGTGTAAGTGCGCTTAATGATATTTCGGTTCCTGATGAATTTGAAACCGTAAACTTAGGCTCACTTGGCGGTACCAACCTTGGGTCTATTCAAGCGGCCTTACGCGGTGTCATTCCGGTTAATTTAGAAAACGATGATGACGATCCTAACCTTCGTTTTTCAAGTGATACAAACTCGCGTGTTACCGACAGTAATATTTTTAGACTCGGTGGCGAATGGCAAGGCGATAAGTGGTTTGTTAGTGCTGAAATTGCATCATCATCTTCAGATACAACTACGCCTAGCTTTAATACAACGCTTAACTTTATTAACCCTAATGTGCCGTTAGATGCTGGTGGCGGTAATGATAATAGTGTGCCGTTTGAGTATGACTTATCAGGTGGCGCATTGGCATTTGGTATTGCAGAGGGGGCAGAGTACGCGCCAACGGTTGAACAACTACTAGATCCTGCAAATGTAGTGCTACGTGATGTAAATATTGGTCAAGATACCGTTGAAAACTCTGAAGATGCGTTCCGTATTGATTCAACCTATTACACAGACTCAATTGTAACCTCTATTGATTTTGGTTACCGCTACAGTAAATCACAAAGCAAACAAAACGAAATTACCTCAAGCATTGGTTTAAGAACCATGGCTGATAGCCCAACAGGTGATTTATTTGCCGACTTATTAGTGGCAGGCCCAGATAACTTTAACGAAGCTGATGGCCGCTCGTTATACATAGGCGACTTTTTACTTATTGATCCAGAGCTTGTGGCCTCAGACCCTGATGCGGTACTTGCCACATTACAAGCAGCGATGACTGCGCACGGTTCAAGCAAAACATTAAATGCACCTACTTCAAGTTCTGCAGGTTTTTTTGATATAGAAGAAACCACTCATGCGCTATATGCACAAGCTAACTTTGAGTACGAAATGGTACGCGGTAATATTGGTGTGCGTTACATTCAAACAGACGTAGAGTCTACCGGTAACTCGGTTACTCAAGATGGTAGTGGTAATGAACTGGTAACGCGTATTACCAATGAATCTGACTATGACTTTATTTTACCTCGTTTAAACCTTGTCGCTGATGTATCAGAAGATGTACTTGTACGCTTTGGTGTTGGTAAAGATATTCGTCGCCCTGATTATAACGACCTATCAACGTCTATTACCTACAGCACAAGTCCAAATGACGAAGTTGAATTTGGTAACCCAGCACTGAAACCTGAAGAAGTACTGTCTTACGATTTATCGGCAGAGTGGTATTTTGCAGAGGCAAGTGTATTTAGCGTAGGTATTTTTCATAAAACACGTAAAGACTTACACGTAAATCAGTTAACCTCGCCAGTTGAAGACCCTGTAACAGGGTATCGCGACTTAACAGAGCCATGTGAAGGTGGCGGTATATTTAACCCCATTGCAGATATAAACGTATTTGGCCCTGAGAATGGCCGTGGCGTATGTGTTGGTACAGAAACAAAAGTAAACGATATTGGTGAAACTACCCAAAAAGGGATTGAGTTTGCCTTTCAGTATGACCTATCAGGCTTTGAAAAAGACCTAGGGTGGGCTTCTGGTTTTGGTGTGCTAGCTAACTATACAATTCAAGAGTTCTCAGGTGGTGAAACCGAAAATTCAGCAACCTCAAGAGCAAGTAATGTATTTGCAGCAACTACCGGTACGCCAGGTATTGAAGTAAGTGAAATTCAAGGCTTACTTAACCTTTCTGAAAACGCGTATAACTTTACGCTGTACTACGAAAAATTTGGCCTATCAGCACGTATGCGTTACACGTGGCGTGAAGGGTATCGTTCAAATGACTTTGGTAGTACGTCTAGCTTCCCTTGGGGTTTCCCAGTGGTACAGGAAGACCGTGGCCAGCTTAATGCAAGTATTAGCTATGATGTGAACGAGCAACTTAATATTGGCTTAGAGGCAGTAAATATTACTGAATCTGAAATTAGCCAATCATGTGTAAACGAAAGCGCACTATTGTGTTTCCAAGGTTTAACTGACCGTCGTATTACACTGGGTGCAAGTTACCGTTTTTAAAAAGTATGTTGAGAGTGTGTAGCCTTTGAACGGGCACTAAAAAGCAAGCCACATGGCTTGCTTTTTTTTACCTAAAATTAGCCGCAGTTAGGTGGTTAATAATGGGCCGTGGTTCTTTGTGTTGGGGGGAAAAATGCACCTGTTTGCAAAAAATAAAGTGTGTGTTGTATTACTTGTTGGTTGTAGCGCATTCCCGTGTGGCTTACATCAAGGGTAATAAAATCACGCATATTAGTAGGGCGTGTTGGTATTTGATGGTTGAATTTGCAGC
>NZ_PNDP01000061.1:0-25624 GCF_005886415.1 Pseudoalteromonas sp. S327
AAACCTCGCGCCGCGATTTGAGCGCCCCTAGGTTGAACAAATTTCAATCCGCAAAGTTCAACACGCCCTAAATAACAGCCAACCCATTAGCGCATAGTTAAGCGCGGTATTAACACGCCTAAATTTTATACTTTTAGTAACGCGCTACAGCGGGTAGAATGTAGCTAACAACAATAAAAAAGCATCCATCATGCATGAATTTCATCAATTAACGGCTACTGCGTTAAACGGTAAAACAATTAATTTTAGCGACTTTGAAGGCAAGGTTGTGCTTATTGTTAATACCGCAAGTGAATGTGGTTTTACTAAGCAGTACGAGTCGCTACAAACTCTTCATAGTAAGTACGCGAAAAACGGATTGGTTATTATTGGTTTTCCATGTAATCAATTTGGTCAGCAAGAGCCAGGCGACGCGACGCAAATACAACAAGGCTGTTTAATTAATTACGGGGTAAGCTTTTTAATGGCCGCTAAAGTGGATGTAAACGGTCGTCACGCCCACCCTGTATTTAGGTATTTAAAATCGGCCTTACCCGGCTTTTTAACACGAAAAATAAAGTGGAACTTCACCAAGTTTTTAATAGCGCCCGATGGTACACCTATCAAGCGCTATGCGCCTTTTACAAAACCAGAAAAGCTAGAAACCACTATTCAACAAGCACTCGCTAAATTAAGTACATAATAAGTAATAAAGAGGCATAAAGCCTCTTTATTGCCAATGTTTAGCCTTTAAATATGCGTAAACGCACATTCAAACCCTAATAAAAAGGCGCATTATTTAACTAGCACAATTTAGTCTATGTAATCGTTTAAGTCGTCTTCACCTAGGTTTTTACGCAAACGTTTTTGCTCAAGGTAATCTTCCAACTTCTTTTTCACCTTTTGCTTTTTTTTGTCATGCTGATTGCGCCCGACCATTTCGTACTCGTCTTCAACAAAATCATCATCTAGCGCATCGTAACTAAATGTCTTACCCACAACCCACTCCATAAAGTGTTTGAGACCAACTCAGGTTTATTCCTGCACTTGGTAAATTAAAAATGTTTAGCGCTAAAATACGAACAAATTAGCACCAAAATAAAGCCACGTGACTATCGTAAATAGCCTTCATGTCAATATTGTGAATAAATAGCGCTAAATTAAGAAAGTGGAAAGTGAGAGTTTTTTATCGTTTCGACAAATAAAATTTATCATTTATTTATTTTTAGTGTTTTTGACTAAAAAGTAGTTTATTTATCAAAATTAAAAATCATTAAAAACACGAAAATTTACATAACCTGCTGTTTTAAAATAAAAATAAATAATGGCACCAAACTTGTTAATACTTAGCTGTCATCAACAATTATTAGAGAATAAACATGAAAAATTTACTATTAGTAAGCGCTTTAATTTGTACACCCGCTGCAATGGCACATAACGATAACAATGCGGGTATTTCGTTTAGCAATGAGCAGTGCAATGTAGAGTTTAAAAACGATGTACGCATTAAACCTAGCGAATTAGAAATTTTTACCGCATCTAATCAATTCATGCGCTTTAACAGCAATGGCAACTTAACTATAAATGGCGAACAAGTATCCATTAATAGCGAACAGCGCCAAGCGCTTACCCAGTATTCTGACAACTTACGTACGCAGCTACCTGAGGTCGCTAATATTGCCCTAGACGGAGTAAAAATAGCCGGTGTAGCACTAGAGGAAGTAGCTAACGCATTTAATATTGATGGCCTTGATGACTTATCTGGCCTGATGGACGATATAAGACTTGAAGTAGAAAACACCTTTTATCAACAAGGTACGTTTGTAATGGGCCAACAAAGCTTTAATCAATTTGGTGAAAACTTTGAACACCAATTTGAGGAGCAAATAGAAACCGTGGTTGAGTCTGCCGTTATGCAATCAATGGGCAGTATTTTAGTTGCTTTAGGCTCTGAGCTACTTGGTTCGGGTGGAGATATGGATGCATTTGAGCAACGCATGGAAAATATGGGCGCGCAAATAGAAGAAAAAGTAGAGCTACATGCCAGTGCGCTTGAAAAGCGTGCCAACTCTTTATGCGACAACTTTGCCAACATAGCACAGCAAGAAGAGCAATTAGTAGCGCAATTACCCCAGCTAAAAGGCTACGAGTTATTTACCATTAAACAAAATTAATACACCGCACCGTATTAAACATCCCTTTAGCAGCACTTGTATATTAGGTGCTGCTTTTTTATTCTTTTAGCGTGTGAGCCAGCGCACCTAACGTGGTAATAGCCTGCTCTATTTTTTCGCTCCACTGCACCCCGTAACTTAGCCTAATACAGCTTTTATACTTATTACTTGCTGAAAAAATAAGTCCAGGGGTTATGCTAATACCAGCTTCTAACGCCAGTAAAAATAACTTTTGACTGTCTACCCCTTGGCCTAAATCAAGCCAAATAACACACCCACCTTTAGGGTCACTAATACGCGTATTTTTAGGCATTGCGTTTAATAAGCACCACCGCATGCGTTCTTTGTTATTACGTAAGCGCTGCCTAAGTACTTTTAAATTACGGTCATACTCACCACTGGCTATAAACTCAGAAAGCGTCCACTGATTTATAAGTGAGGCAGAGCAACTTAATGCACGCTTATGCCGGCGCGCTTGACCTGCAAACTTGCCTGCTATTAACCAACCAACTCGATAACTTGGTGCAGCCGTTTTTGAAAACGAGGCGCAACTGATCACAAGCCCCTTTTTGGAATACGCTAAAGCGGGCGTGCCACGCTTGGCAGTAAAGTGCAGATCACCGTACACATCATCTTCTATAAGAACAACATTACGTGACTCTATTAAGTCCACCATTTGCATGCGGCTTTCATCGCTCATAAAGCTGCCAACCGGGTTATTTATGGCGGTCGAAAACAAGCATGCTTTTATATCATGTTGTTCAAGCGCTTGAGCTAGGTCGTTAAGCCAAATACCATTGTCGGGGCATAGCGGAATTTCAAGCGCCTTTAAACCTAAGCTCTCTATTAGTTCAATAATGCCGTGATAACACGGGGTTTCAATTGCAACCACATCGCCGGGCTTAGTGACACACTTAAGTGCGATAGCCAGCGCCTCTTGCGCGCCATTGGTGATCACCAGTTCATCTATATTTACACCAATACCAAAGCCTAAGTATCTATGCACTAATTGCTTTTTAAGCGCAGCAAAACCATCAATAGGGCCATAATTAATAACACTCGCCCCAGCAATTGTCATAACCCGGCGCATGGTACGGGCTAAAGCTTTATCGGTAGGCGCTGCAGCAACGGGATTGGCAATACCAAAGGCAATTACATTAGGTTGATGAATAGCGCTGTATACCTGCTCTATTAATGCTTGTTTATTTACAGTGACAGGCTCGCGGCTTAGTTTTACACGCTTTGGCAAACTGTAAACCGTATTAAGCACCGTTAAAAAGTAGCCCGATTTTTCACGTGCCTCTACTAACCCTTGATCTTCTAACGCTTGATACGCTTGCTTAACCGTCGGAATGCTAATATTTAAGTTACTGGCCATTTTACGAAGCGAAGGAAGCTTTTCCCCAGGTAGTAATACCTTTTGCGCTTGCATGTCTTTAATTAGCTCAATAACTTGTTGGTATAAAAACTCGACTTTTTGCTTATTGGCAGCTGGCTGCATATCTCGCCTCAAATCTGTATAGGTTACATTTATACTTTTCTGTATATGGTAAGTATACAGATAGACTCTAAAATAACCACTCAATCGGTTTTTTTAGAGGTTTGCCATGAAAAGCGCAGCGCTATATCTCACAACAGTGTTAATTTGGGGCTCTACGTGGCTCGCGATTTCGTTTCAGCTAGGCGATATTGCTGTGGAGCTTTCTTTGTTTTATCGCTTTGCCATTGCAGCTGCATGTATGTGGCTATTTGTGGCCTACAAAAAGCCTAATATGCGATTTTCGTTAATCGATCATGGCTTTTTTGCTTTATTGGCCATTTCTAACTTTGGCTTAAATTATTTGCTTTTGTATTGGGCACAAAACTACCTCTCATCGGCAATGGCCTCTATTGCATTTTCAATGTTGCTAATAATGAACATAGTCAACACCCGTTTATTTTTTGCAAAGCCCATTGCCAAACGTATTTACTGCGGCGCGTTAATCGGCGTGGTGGGTATTATTTGTCTGTTTTGGCCGCATTTACAGCAATTCGACTTGAGTAATGGGGCGTTGGTCGGGTTACTACTTGCCCTTGGGGGTACCTTTGTGGCTTCATTGGGCAATATGATTAGTGTACGTAATTCTAATCGTCAAATAGGTGTGCTGCAGGGTAACGCATGGGGCATGTTATATAGCGCAGTAGGTTTAGCCGTTTATGTATTAATAAATGGTATAACGGTCAGTTTTAGTGCCCCTACCAGCTATTGGTTGTCGCTATTGTATTTATCGGTTTTTGGCACTGTGATTGCGTTTGGCTGCTATTTTGCCTTGTTAAAAAACATTGGCCCCGAAAAAGCAAGCTACGCCATAGTGCTGTTTCCGTTAGTGGCCGTTGCATTAAGCAGCTTTTTTGAAGGCTTTGAATGGCATGCAAACACCTTTGCCGGCTTTAGTTTAGTACTACTGGGTAATGCAATTGTACTTACCCCCACAAAAAGAATTAACGCCTTTTTAGCAAGCCGCAGCGTTGCTAAAAATGGCTCCGTCCCCAGTTAGAGGCGTTTTTAACGCACTAACACAAAAGCGCCTACCCTACTGTAGGCGCTTTTTTATTGGTATATGAAAATTAATAGCCTGCTCATGAATAGCAATAACCGCGGGCGTAACACCTACTAGCTCGCCATCGGCCTCAATTAATAAGTTTTTAGTATTAATACGCGCCTGTTTGAGTTGGCTATAAGTAAGCTTTTTTAAAGTATGGTGGCGCTTAAAAATTAATTTAATAAAGCTATATAAATGATCAACAAGACTACCCGCTTGCATTTGGTAGCAATCAAGCAGTCCATCATCAATTTTAGCCCTAGGTGCTATTTTAATGCCGCCACCAAAATACTGAGAGTTCGCAAATACAGTTATTAAATTTTGATAGCTACATTGCTTATTTAAAAATGCTCCATTTAGTGTGCTTGCTTTGTAAGTAAAGAGCGATTTAAAACTCGTCCACTTATAGCGCCAAGCTGACATGCTTTGTAAATGACCCAACTGCTTAATTACATGAGCATCAAAACCAACACCAGCCACATTAATAAAGTAACGAGTATTAATTTTACCTACATCAATTAAGTGTGTGGGAGCATTAAAAATAGCGTTTTGCCATTGTTTAGCGGAGCAATGAAAGCGACGCGCAAAATCATTGCCCGTACCACAAGGTAATATTGCCAAGCTACATGCACTGTTAATCACGCCATTAAGTGCCAAATTAAGTGTGCCATCGCCTCCAATAGCCACTGCTATTTGGCTTTTTTGTGCATTCAATTTAACGTTTGCTAAGTCGTACTCAAAATTACCTGTCGTTTTAACCGTAATATAGAGAATATTTTTCTTCTGGCATGTTTTTTTAAGCCAATCAAAGTGTTCTAACACCACACTTTTTACGCTCGGTTTAACTATTATTAACAACTGCAAGTAATTTATCTCCCATTAGCCAGTACACCAGCATAAATAAGAATTAAGTTAAAATTAATTTATCTGAATAATTAATCATAAAAGTGCGTAAAAATTTACTAAAAACATTAACAAACAAAAAAATACTTACAAAACAAATTAAAAGCTTGTTCCCCTGGTTAAATAACTATGCAAAATGGGCACTTAGTAGTTTTAATTAAAAACAAAACAATGCAAATTCAGATAAAAATAACTAATAGCCAAGCCTTAGTTTATATTGTTGTATTTTTAAACAAAAAAGAGTCAAAATGCTCGCGATTTAAACACATACACCTTGGAGCAAAGACATGAACCCAATAAACACCCTAAACCAAAATGCAGCAGCCCACGTTGGCGTAAAACCAACTAACCGTAAAGCTAAAATGCTTGCTAAATTAAACCGTATGGGCAAAAAGTTAGCATTAAACAGCGCCGCGCAATACAAATAATCAATCTTGTTATGATTATTAAGCAGGGGCAGTAAACAACTAACCACTATTAAAAGCGCTTCTTTAGCTCCCTTAGTTTGCTGCCACCCTTTAATTTTTAGTTTAAATCCTTCTAATTTCCCTCTATTTACAAAAAAAACCGTAATTACGCCTACTTTTTAAGCAAACAGTTTATTTGCTATTTACACGACGGTATCACCTAAGTATTATTCTGCGTCACGGAGAGATGGCAGAGTGGTCGAATGCACCGGTCTTGAAAACCGGCATAGGTTTGTAGCCTATCTAGGGTTCAAATCCCTATCTCTCCACCACTATTTAATTAATGGTATGAATAAACTACCGTTAATACAATCTGTTATGCGTTGGAGAGGTGTCCGAGTGGCCGAAGGAGCTCCCCTGCTAAGGGAGTATAGAGTTTGTAGCTCTATCGAGGGTTCGAATCCCTCCTTCTCCACCATTTCTTATCAAAAACCGCTTAGTTGCGGTTTTTTTGTGCCTGAAATTTAACAGCCAATGTATCCAAGGAGGGTGAGAATCCTCGCTAGGGTTCGATAAAATGTCTGGAACAGTTTAAGCCGCCGCAGGCGTTGCGAAGCAATTAATCACATGGATGTAATTAAGCTAATCCCTCCTTCTCCACCATTTCTTATTAAAATAGGTGAATCAAAACACATTGAATACACTGAGTAGTTACGGCATTATTAATAACAACTCCACTAACGTAAGTTTAATTATGTTTCGTTTAATTGCACCTTTAATAGGCCTTGTGGCTTTAAGTACACACGCAGCCCAAGACATTACGGTTTATAAATGCACAATTAAAGGAGTCGCTACATTTAGCCAAACACCCTGTGCTGACAATGCAGAAGTTATTAAGCTAAAACAGCCACTAGTTGCCGATAAGTACGGCAATAATGCAAACTCACCCGCAATGCCTGGTGCCTCTGTAGATAACTACATTGAGATTAAAAAAATTGAGCGTGAAATTAAACGCCACCAGCTTACTATCAAAAACTGTAAAGAAGACTTAGCCGACGCCAAACAACAAGCCAGCTATGTTACTCAAGATCAAGCTAATAGAATGGGCGCCGAATCAATAGCCGATGCGATAGCCACTAAAACTACGGCGATTCAAAACCGCTATAACGCCTTAATTAGCGCAGTAGAGCAACAAATCTCTATTTTACAGCAGCAAAAACAGCAGCTGAGCAAACAACCTTAACTGCTAAAAAAGCAGTTTACACGTTGCGCAAGGTACACCTTTTACAACATATATTAAAAAATACCGCAAATAACATACTGTTCGCTATACTGATATTTAAAATTAAGTACTTTTAAAAAGTCAGGGAGCTATGTGAAAAATTTTAACTCAAAATATCATTCAGTTATCTTTTACATAATTTTTTCATTAGCGTACTTTTTAATTGGTATTTCACTCACTAAGCTCGCCTTTAATACTCAAATTATCCCGGTATGGTTACCTGCAGGTATTGCCTTAGTTGGATGCTATATGTGGTGGTGGCGCTTCATTCCAGCGCTTTTTATAGCGGCCTTTGCTTTTAACTTTAATATTTTTGACAGCACAGCTCACGATATGGTGTTAGTTGGCAATACCTTCAGCCAAGCCATGTATATTGCTATTGGCATTGTATTGCAGGCAATGGTGGGGGCTGGTTTACTTAAATATTGGCTTGGACACCCGCTGTATTTTAAAAAACGCGCAAGTATCATTTATTTTATTTTTGTTGTGGGCATTGCGGTTAGTTTAATTTCAGCAAATTTTGGGGTTTTTGCGCTGAGCCAATTTAACTCCGCATACGATATTAAAGATCATTGGCAAAATGTGTTATTTTGGTGGCTAGGAGACTCATTAGGCGTAATTATTGCCACTCCTCTGCTATTGGTGCTTACTCAGTTTAAGGGGCAAAATAGGCCTATATCGCCGCTGCCTACGTTAGCGGTATGTAGTATTTTATTTGTATCTGTTGCAGTAACTACTCAGCTTTATAACCAAGAAAACAGACAAAATACCGTTAAAGTCGCCGAGCGAGAAGCTCACATTATTGAAAATAGCCTATATCGCTACATCAACCAAAGTTTAATAGCGGTGCAAAGCTTAGCCAGCCAAGTACAATCTAACCCTGATTTAAACCAACAAGACTTTTACGCCTACGCCAGCGAGTTACTGGCACAGCATTCGTTTATTAAAGCGCTTTCGTGGAATCAAAAAATAGCGCAAAGTGAGCGAGCTTCGTTTACCCAAGAAGTTGCCGATATATACCACCTAGACTTTGAAATTGTCGGCGAGCCCCTTGAGCCAGACGATCCTATGGTCATCGTTAAATACATTGCTCCTTTTAATGGCAACCAAAAAGCGGTTGGTTTTAATGTGTATTCAAACCCAGACAGAAAAGCATCGCTAGTAAACCCTGCAATTAGGTATCAGCCAGTCAGCACTAAAATTATTCAGTTAGTGCAAACAGCTGAGCCTGAGCCTGCCTATCTGCTATTTGCCCCCGTGTACGAACAACAACAGCAAAAAGCTATTATAAAGGGATACGCAACAGGTGTGTTTTTAGTGCGTAATATTATTGAGCAAGCGATTAACGAGCAACAATCAGAGATGTTTTCTATTGCGCTCTATGAAGATGTAAATAAGCCCGCATTTTATAGTAACTACGGCAAAAGTTTAAATATTGCTCAGGGCAGCCGTGTTATGAAACTAAAACTCAGCTTTGGTGGGCAAACATGGAATGCACATTTAGCCTTAAAAGAGAAATACCTTGCCCCCCATAATAACCAATTAACACTGTTTTTAATGGCCTTACAATTGGTGGTATGTGCCTTAATTTTAATTGTTTTACTGCTTTTTAATCAGCAACAAATTGCCCTTACCCGAAAAGTCGCAGAGCGCACCCATTCGCTTGCGCAAGCTAAAAAGCAATCTGACTTAGCTAATCAGGCTAAAAGCCGATTTTTAGCCAATATGAGCCATGAAATACGCACACCATTAAATGCTGTGATTGGCTTTTCATCATTAGCGCGCAAAGAAGACAACGCACACACTCTTATTGGTTACTTAGACAAAATAAACTCTTCTTCTAAAAGCTTACTAAACCTGATTAACGACATACTTGATATTTCAAAAATTGAATCACATAAGCTCAAGCTAGAAAGCACAGCGTTTGACCTTCATGCAATTATAAAGCGTATTAACACAATGTTTGAGGCCAGTGCAGCCAATAAAGGCATTGGCTGGCAGGTTAGCAGTCATCTTCCGGTAGATACTTGGTATGTAGGCGACCCTTTACGCTTTGAGCAAGTAGTGCTAAACCTTTGCAGCAACGCGATAAAATTTACAGAGCAAGGCAAAGTAGAGGTAGACTTTAGCGGAGAGTTTATCAGTACTGACAAAGTTAAAATAACCGTAACCGTTACAGATACGGGTATTGGCATAGAGCCTACCCAGCAGTCCAAGCTATTTAGTGCCTTTACCCAAGCAGACGACTCAACATCAAGGCGATACGGTGGCACAGGCCTGGGCTTAACAGTCGTAAAAGAGCTCAGTAAATTAATGGGCGGTAACGTCACATTCCAGAGCGAACCAAACGTTGGCTCTACGTTTAAATTTGACGTTGAGCTTCGCACCAGCCCAGTACAAGAGCAAGCCGAGCTTGTATACTCGGGTACTAAATTGGCGGCTTTAAAAGTGCTAGTAGCAGAAGATAACCCGGTAAACCAAATGGTAATTAAAGCCATGCTAGGCTCATTAGGTATTGTTGCCCATATTGTCGAAAATGGTGAAGCGGCAGTAGATATAGCAAAAGAGCAACACTTTGACTTAATTTTAATGGACTGCCAAATGCCAATAATGGATGGTTACAGAGCCACTGCCCTAATTAGGCAATTTAAAAGTGAGGTAGAGCTGCCTATTATTGCGCTGACCGCCGATGTTATGCCTGAGGATAAAGCCCATGCTCAAGCCGTTGGTTTTAATCAGCATCTTGCAAAACCGCTAGAACTGGTTAAGCTAACCGCGTGCTTAGCCCAATACGCCGAAATTGAAGAGCACTAATACAATAATGCGCTAAATAAATGCGCTTGTGTTAACTTAGTTTAAAACGCCACCACCCACTATAAAGCAGCCCAAGGTAAGCAGTAATGGCAACTTTTACCCACCAATGGTTTAGTGATATTAACCAAATAGACGTACACGAATGGACTCGTTTATTCGGTAATGAACCTTTTACCCGCCATGCATTTTTATATGCATTAGAGCAAAGCCACTGTGTAAACAAAGAGACAGGCTGGCAGCCTCAGCACTTAGCGATTTATGAAGCCGACAAATTAGTCGCACTCGCTCCTGGGTATTTAAAAAGCCACTCTTACGGAGAGTATGTTTTTGATTGGGCATGGGCAGAAGCCTACGAGCAACACGGATTAGCCTATTACCCTAAATGGCTAAGCGGTGTACCTTTTAGCCCTATTGAAGGCCAGCGTATTGCCATTGCACATACGAATACACAAAGCGTATACGAGTACATAAAAAAGCAATTAAATTTAACCAGTGTGGAGCAAGGTTGGTCTGGCTGGCATGTTAACTTTTGCCCAAAGGTTCAAGCTCAAGCCCTGTGTACTGACGAAATAATGCAGCGCGTAGGCGTGCAGTTTCAATGGTTTAATAAAGGCTTTAAAACCTTTGACGATTTTTTAAATACACTCACCGCACGCAAACGAAAAACGCTAAAAAAAGAGCGAGCTAAAATAGCACAGCAAAATATTACCATTGAATGGCTGCAAGGCTCGCACCTAAGCCCTGAAACAATGCAGCTATTTTGTGAGTTTTATCAGCGTACTTATTTAAAACGTTCTGGGCATTTAGGGTATTTAAATATTGAGTTTTTTACTTTATTACAGGCGCTAATGGGCGATCAGCTAATTATTATGCTTGCCAAAAAAGACAACAAAATAGTGGCAGCAACGCTAAGCTTACAAGGTGAAAACACCTTGTATGGCCGCTATTGGGGCGCCAGCGAAGAAATAGACTCCCTTCATTTTGAGCTGTGTTACTACCAAGGGATTGAGTTTGCGATTAAGCATAACTTACATTGCTTTCACTCAGGCGCTCAAGGTGAGCATAAAATACCTCGTGGGTTTGAGCCTGTTTTTACCTACTCCAGCCACTATATTGTTGAACCCGACTTTAGAGCAGCAATAAACGACTACCTAAAGCGAGAACGCCAACATATGACAATTTATAAAACACAGTGCGCTGATTTACTGCCGTTTAAAAACCAATAACTGATTGTTAGCTGGCATAGCTGTATCACTTATGAGTGTAAGGCCTGCTTGTGTTGCTAATTGCTCTATGGCCTCAAAATCACGAATGCCGCTAAATGGGTCACGCTGTGTTAAAAAGCGATCGAACTCTTCATTACTTGCACTTGTAAACTGCCCTTGGTATTTGAAAGGGCCATAAATACACACTACACCTTGGCTTACTAAGTGCGTTGAAACCCCTTTAAAAAATTGCTCAACCAACTGCCAACTTACAATATGAAACGTATTTGCTGTGTAAATAGCATCTACGTTATTTACCGGCCATGCATAATTCAAATCAAGCTCAAGAGGGCCGTGTAAATTAGTTAAATTTGCCTCCTTAAGCCATAAATTTATGCCCTCATGGTTAATATGGCGATCACTTGTATACCACTGTAAATGCGGTAATTGCTCAGCAAAAAACACACTATGCTGCCCCGTACCCGAGCCTATTTCGAGTACCGATTCTGTCTTATTAAAAACCGTTTTAAGCACTTCTAAAATAGGACCCTTATTGTTTTCACACGCTTGTGAGAAAGGTTTGATCATGACCTGCACCAATATTGAAATTTATTGCACAACATTAACGCAAAAAAATGGCACTGAACAATTAAAGTTTTATAGATAATTTATAAAAGTGAGTTAATTCATGGCACTAAAATAAAAACAAGACGATGGTATGTATTATGCTTTAATTAAATCAACCCTAAGTAGGGTGTATTACCAATATTAAATACGAGGATAAAATTATGCATACTCCCCCTTACACCGCTGTAGACGCTGTGGTCTCAGTGACAGAAAAAAGCACCGAAAAACCAAGTAGCACCTGTGATAGTAGAGCCACTGTAATCGACTTACTTTCTCACTGTAACCAAAATCAACAGGCGCTAAAAAAACATGAAACAGACCAAATATTCATTCTTGGCTATAATTGATACTCAATTAAACGCTGCAAATAATTTTTATAATAACTGTTTACACTGAAACCGATTAAATGTAATGATAACTATTATCGTTAACTTAAATCGGTTTTTTTATGTCTCCCTTTCAGGCATTACAGCCTTATCATCATGAACTTGCTTGTAACTGCTTACGCCCAGGCTTACATGCGCCTATGGTGGTAGCTCACTACATAGAAACCGCTTTAAACGTTGCTAAAAGCTTTGAAAAACAGCGTAATCCCTTACTACAAGAGTTATATTTATTACGCACTCACCATGAAATTATCAATAAAATGTGCGACCCTCTAATACACAATGCCATTCGTAAGCAGTGCCTTGAGCAATTATATAAACCCTTATTGGCATTAAAACGCTTTTACTATGCACATAACGATACTGAAAAATTTTTAAAACTTGAGCGCGAAGCTCGCGTACTCAGTCACGAATTTAACCCTTTTTAAGGAGCGACTTATGAGCAATTTTAGAACCGAATCCGACAGCATGGGTGAATTACAGGTCCCTAGTGATGCGCTATACCAAGCGCAAACCCAGCGTGCAGTTAACAACTTTGCTATTAGCGGCTTAACTATGCCAAAACAGTTTGTAACAGCGCTTGCATACATTAAGCAAGCTGCAGCACAAAGTAACTTTGAGCTAAATCACTTAAGTAAAAGTAAAGCCAACGCTATTGAGCAAGCATGCCAACAAATTATTGATGGCGAGCATTACGAGCACTTCCCGGTTGATATTTTCCAAACTGGCTCAGGCACCAGCTCGAACATGAACGCGAATGAAGTTATCGCAACGCTTGCAACCCGCATTGGTAATGAGCCAATTCACCCCAACGATGATGTAAATATGGGGCAAAGCTCTAACGATGTAGTGCCTACAGCCATTGCACTAAGTAGTGCTATTAACGTGGTTTATGAATTACTGCCATCTCTTGAAAAACTATCGCAGAGTTTAGAGCAAAAAAAGGCAGACGTTGGCAAAATAGTTAAAACAGGCCGTACGCATTTAATGGATGCCATGCCCGTTACGTTTGAGCAAACGCTAAGCGCGTGGCAATCACAAGTAAATAATGCAGCCTCAGGCATTCGCCATAGCTTAGAGCGAGTATGTGAGCTTGCCCAAGGCGGGACAGCTGTTGGCACGGGCATTAATGCTGATGGCGAATTTGCCTCAAAGTTTGCTAAAAACTTAAGCGCAAATGTGGGTATAAGCTTTAAGCCAAGCAGTAACTTTTTTTATAATATTGGCTCGCAAGATGCCATTGTAGCGCTCTCAGGTCAGCTAAAAGTGCTCGCTGTAGCACAAATGAAAATAGCCAATGACTTACGCTGGATGAACTCAGGCCCACTTGCCGGGCTTGGCGAAATAGAGCTTGAAGCACTGCAACCAGGCTCATCGATTATGCCGGGTAAAGTAAACCCGGTGATCCCAGAAGCGGCAGCCATGGTAAGCGCTCAAGTTATAGGTAACGATGCAACCATCACCGTGGCAGGCCAAGCGGGTAATTTTGAGCTAAACGTCATGCTACCTGTTATTGCGCACAATATTTTACAAAGCATTGAGCTACTTGCTAATAGCGCCCAAGCATTGGCAGATAAAGCCATTGCGAGTTTTAAAGTAAACCAAACCAATATTGATAAAGCACTGGCCAAAAATCCTATTTTAGTGACTGCGCTTAACCCGGTGATCGGTTACGAAAAAGCAGCCAAAATAGCGAAGCAAGCCTACAAAGAAGCCCGCCCAATAATTGATGTCGCAGAGCAAGAAACCGACCTTCCACGCAGTGAATTAGAAACACTGCTTAACCCCACTAAACTTACCCAAGGCGGTTTATAAAGGTAAAACAAAAACGGCTTTAATTACTTGATAATATAGTTTTTATTGCCGTTAAAAATGCACCGTGTATGATAGTGATGAATAATTCATCACTATCAAGGTTTGTTATGCGTACTCCACTGTTAGCCCTACTTTTACCACTTTGTTTAACTGCATGCCTCGAAACAACATCGCAAGATGCACCAACTAACTCGGTGAACGAGCTTAAAGAAGTACCGCATAAAGAAGTACCTCAACAAACCAGCAGTGAAAACAAGCACAAAACCCCTACTGATGCATCACAACCCATAAAAACCGCTTTAAAAGCAGTATCACTTAACGACATTAAAACCGCAAAAAGCGAGCTTAATACGTTAATTGCCAATACACAGTGCGATACCTCAGCACAATGTAAGGTTATGCCACTAGGAAGCAAAGCTTGCGGCGGACCAAGTGATTATGTTGTTTACTCAACAAAATCAGCTAAAGAGGGGCAAGTCAGTTCGCTTGCAAAGCAAATAACAACGCTTGAAAAAGCCTACAACACACAAAATGAAATGATGAGCACGTGCCAACATTTAACTTCTCCAAGCACGCAGTGTGTTGAAAATAAATGTGTTAAACTTGAAGGTTCAGCGGTAAGTGTATTTTAAGGACAAGGTTATGAGTTGTTTACCATCAGCAATTAAATTATCAATTGTGAGTGTTGCCACCAGCGCTATGCTATTACTTAGCGGCTGTGCAAACACATCATCAAGTACTGAGCAAAATCAGAATTTGTCTGACTTGAACTACGATCTTAATAACATTGTTAGTGATAATAGTTGCACCGCGAGCTTTCAATGTAAGGTACTCGAAGTAGGTGCACGAGCATGTGGTGGGCCAAGTAAGTATGTTGTGTATTCAACACTTAATACCTCTCAAGAGCACGCCGAAGAAGTTGCCCAAAAAATTACACAACAACAAAAAGCGCAAAACAAAGCGCAAGGTTTAACCGATTGCTCACCGGTACTTGAGGTACAAACCCTGTGTATTAATCAGCAATGCCAGGCATTTGATATAAAATAGCGCAAACGCCAATTTCAGCGTTAACCTATAAAAGGTATTAACGCTGAAATAACCACCACCAGCACCACACAAATTCCTGCTTTAACAATGTATTTCATTGGCATTTCTTTTTTTACCCAGTACGCATAAATAAATCGCACAAAGTAACTTGCAGCTGTGCCAAATAAAGCAAAAATAATTAAGTAAGCAATTAAAATAATATTCATATAAATCTAAATTAACTACTTAGTGTTTTTTTTAGTATGAGCAATTAATAACTCTGCTACTTGTTGCTTTACGGCTCGCTTATCATCACTTTGGACATTAAATCGTGTTGCAAGTTGGGCTATTTCATCATCGTTTAGATTAAACGATAGGCGCTGACGTGTTTTTTTAGACTTTACATCTAAGCCTAAAATTTTACGGATCATATCTGAGGGCGTAAGCTCTTGGTCAATGGCCTGCTTTTTTATCGACTTTTGTACTTCGCTGCTTAAATCAAATGCCATTTGTGTGGCACGCACGGCTTGCTCTTGACGTAACCACTTGTCTTTAGCATCACTCACTTCGCATCTCCTGGAAACAAGTCGACTATATCGGTAATTGGGCGTGTTAGCGTTAGTGACACTTCGGTCTCACCGCCATCCCATATTTCAATATTTAAGCCATGCCTTTCGTCTGGCGATGCTAAGCAAATCATTTCACAAGGTTCGCCACCCTCTTGCTCATAGCGCGGTAGTGACTGGCCACGAAAATCTTTGTTATGGAAATAGCACACATAAGGCGATTCACTTTGCTGATAGCTTTTAGCTAAAAACTGCATAAACTGCTCTGGCGTATTTTGCACCTGTATATGAGTTAACGACTCTTCATCAAAAATACGTGCAAATTCGTCTAGCCCAAATATTTGCTCTACGTCGTCACGCTGAATTTTGATTGAAAAATTAGCCCACTGCTCGCCATCATCTTGCTCAATTTGTAAAAATACCACCTGTCCGCTGTTCGTCTCAAGCACAAACTCAGTATCACTACTGTGCTGATATTGATAGGTTTGAATATCAATAACACGCAGCGTTTGCCCTTTTAACCACGACGGATACGCAAATGAATCGATAACGCTAAACATGTCACCTTTTTTAAGCTCACTTGCATGGTTAAGCTGACGTTCTGGCTCTTTTTTTGATTTGAAAAAATTAAACATAGTGAGGCATCCCTTAAGCAAAAAAGGTAACTAAGCCACGCTTAATTACCTTTTATTATAAATGTACGAACTATTAGCCGTTTTGCTTGGCTTTAATGCGCGCTAAAATATCAGCACTTTTTGGGCTTGTATCGCCAATACCGGCTTCAGCCATTTTTGCTTTTAAATCGTCGCCATTTGTATCTGACTCAAGTTGCTTAGCAGCGCCTAACTGGTCACTACGATCTTGCTGGCGTTGTTTAATACGCTCAAGCGACTGACGAGCCGATGTCATAGACGAGCTATTAGTATTAAGCGTGCTGTTAACCGCCATTGTTGCTTGCTGTACGCTTTCTGTGGTTTTAACCATAGTAAGCTGACGCTGGTTTTCTTTAATTGACTTTTCAGCGTCTTTAACTTGTTGTTTAAGCGCTACAATATGATTGCTAAAACCTGCTAATACTTGCTCGTTTTCAGCTTTTTCAGCTTCAAAGTCGCCAATTTTTTCGGCAATTTCTAATGCTAAGGCTTCGTTACCTTTTTCCAGTGCTTGGCCTGCATACGCTTCGTGCTCAGCAATTGATGCATCAACTGCGCTAATTTTACGCTTAGTTTGCATTTCTTTAGCCATTACTTCTGTAAGGCTCTTTTTAGCACGATTAAGTGCATTTTGCGCATCTGCTATTTCTTGTTCAAAAATACGAATGCCGTTTGCATCTACAATTGCTTCGCCCGCTTCACGCGCGCCGCCACGTACTGCTGTAAATAATTTTTTTAATATACTCATAATCTTAACTCCACTAACTAGTTACTAATCGTTTAAATACAAGGTCACGGCTTCTAGTGCGTCAATAGCGTTGTCAGCTAGTGTCACTAGTTCGTGGGTAATATCATCTAATGATGAATTTACCGACAGTGCACCAAAAATCGCGTATTTGTTATCGATTTTAGCAAATGCACTCAGTGGAATTGGCACGTTTAAACGTAGTAGTGTTTCGTTTAACTCGTTGCGTAATTCACTTTTTACTTCATCTTCGCCAAACAAGTAGCTAATACATAACAACTGCTCTTGTGTTTGCGTAACAAAAATTGGAAGCTCATCGTTTCCATCAACTATGACTTGTAAAACATCTTGCTCACCAGGGTTGGCAATCAAGAAAGACTCAAAGTTAGCGCCTTCTGTTTCAAAAGAAGCTAATTTTATTGAAAGTTCATTTAATTCCATGTCTCTGCCTTTTTGCTTTTTGACATATTATGTCTGAGTTGAGATTCGCACGGTCGACATATTATGTCAACCATGTTTTATTAATTTTTATACAATTCGCTTTCTATCTGCCACGCATTACGGTAGTAATCATATAGCTGACCAGAACCTAACCTATTGACCTCAATACTTTTAACTTGTTCAAAATACTGGTTAGGAAATACAAAGCTGGCTAATAAATATTCTTTACTTACCCACCTTGATGGCACCGGCATAGCGCTTATATTTTTAATTCGCCCACTGGCTGGCTGACCCATTTTAGTGGCTATTGTCCACCCCCATTGCCCAAACGAAGGAATATTTTGCTGGTACTGCTCAACATAATCAAAACCCGCCGCTTTTACCGTTTTAGCAATACTTAAAAATGCTTTTTTGGCATGATAAGGCGAGGTAGACTGCACAGCCATTGCGCCATCGGGAGCTAACAATTGACGTACATGGTTATAAAAATAGTCGCTGTACATTTTGTTTAAATCGGGATGATTAGGGTCCGGCAAGTCAATTAAAATAGTGTCAAATTGCTTACCTTGATCAAGGAGCCTTTCAACCTCTAAAAACGCATCTCCCACAATAATATTGGCGCGTGGGTCTAACATCGATTGTTTATTTAGCGCTAATAACCGCTTACTTATAGACTCAGGCGCTGTAAAATCACCGTCTTTATGGCCAAATAAATTAAGCAGCTGTGCATCTAAATCAATTAACGTTACGTCGTTCACTGGCCACTTTAAAACATCTCTAAGGGCAAGCCCGTCGCCACCACCAATAATTAATACGCTATCGTGCCGGTTTGATGCGAGCATTGCCGGATACACCAGCATTGAATGATATATTTGCTCATCAATACTCGAGAACTGTAAACGCCCATTCAAATACAAGTCGGTAATAGGCGCTGGCTGATTTTTACTTAAGCGCTCGGTTAATACTACATGCTGGTATTTAGTTGCTTGTGAGTAAATAACTTTATCTTTATAAAGTACATTACTTAAGCTGTTCATCCAGCTACTTCCCATCACTAAAATAAACCCAAACAGTGCCAGTAACACTATATGGCAAACTAGAAGTGCCTTAGCAAAGCGCACATGAGCATGGTAGCGCCATAAAAAGGCGAGCCCTGCCAGTATATTAAAAAGAGCTGTCCACGCTGCAGCTTGCATTATAGGCATCGCCAGCATAATGCTTACCCAAATAGCCGCACCAATACCCGCGCCAATATAATCGGCACCATAAATAGTGCCTGCATTGTTTTCTAAAAAACGCCCGTACACATGTTGGCGAATACGTGCAATAAGCGGTATTTCCATACCAATAAATAAACCCAGTACTAAACCAAACACATAAGGTAAAAAGCGTGACCACTCTTGCAGCTTTTGAAATACATAGCCATTGAGCACAACATCTGGCGGTAAATTAAAAATACTAGAAAACAAATGAGGAAGTGAATAACTTACAGCAATTACACCGGCTATTGCCAAAATACAGCCCATGCCAACCAGGGCAATAATACTTTCAAGCCAAGCAAAGGCGGTAAAGGCATCTTTAAACCAACGGGCTAAAAATGCGCCTAAGCCCATGGCAACTATCATTGTGCCAATCATGGCATAGATAGCACTCTCTACAGAGCCCAGTACCCGCCCTGCGTAATGCGAAAGTAAGTATTCATAAATAAGGCCGCACCCAGCGAGTACGGCCATAACAGTTATTAGTAAAATATCGTGCCCAAGTAAACGTGATTTACTTGGGCTAGTTGTAGTTGATGACACTGATTATGCGCCTAGTAAGGTTGCCATAGTAATACCGACAGCAAACGACACTGCAGCAGAAATAGCACCTACACCTACATTTTTCTGACGGTTAACTTCATCTGAAATATCACAACCTGATAAAATTATTTTGATGGTGATTAAATGCAAAATGATGAATGCCACTAAACTTACAATCGCGCTAATAGCCCAATAAAGCAGACTAGCATTAATGTTATCGGCCGCATACGGTGCAATACCTGATGCCGCAGTAATAGCTAAGGCACTTCCTACTAAAAAGCCTGCGTAGCGTATACCTACAGCTAAATTGCCATCAATAATGGCTTGTTGTAAACAATCACCGCTTTTATTGGTACGCTTAAATAATTGTACGCGGTATTGGCTTACAAGCAGTAGTGCAACACTGCCAATAATAAAGGCAGCAATAACGATAGGCAGCCCATGCCAGCCCTCTGTTGCTACCCATAAAAGTGCAGAGCGAATCACAATAGCCACACTCACTACATGACCAAAGTCGATAATAGAGGCCGTTACATTACCTTTTACAATTTCGTCGTGCAGGCTGACTTTACGAAGCGCGACCTTATCTTGAAAAAAGTGGCCCAATTTAATCAGTACAATGGCTAATACACCATAGCCTAGCATTTGCAGGGCTTCTTGTTGTAACGACGCAGCAAAGGCGCCACTACTCACACCCGTTAATACAATGGCAAGTGCAACTAAGCCTGCCGCAAAGCTAATACCAAAAGCAAAGTTGTCGCGTTCTGTTATTTCGTCATTTGCATGAAGGTTTGAAACCCAGCCTTTAATGTATTTCAGGCTTACAAATAACAACACGATAATTGCAAAATCAATCGCCAAAGCTTGTAGCGACCACGTAGTTATTCCATTAAATTCGTACATATTTCTAACTCCAACTTATTCTTTACTTACCACGGCTCACGCCACGAGAGGTTCTGCTACCGCTATTGCGTACCGATCCAGAGCTGTTGCTATAACTACTCGAACGCGAGTAACTACTGCGGCTTTTAGGCGGTGTATAACTACTGCGGCTTAAACCCGAGGCACCCGTTTTTTTGCTCGCATAAGGGCTAGTAAACTGTTTGCCTTGGCGTTGGTACGATTGACGCGTACGTGTTTCTAAAGCACTTTGCGTTTTAATTTGTTTAGGGCTTGAGTAACGATAGCGGCCGTAATCGTTGTAATAGCTATATTTACGGCGGCTGCTCCAACGTCCGTATTCAACACGGTCAAATACATCGCCTAAAATACGGTACATGCCATACCACTGCCAAAAGCTAATACCATTACTATTAGTTTGCCAGTTACCGTAATTAGGGTTGCCCACCAATTGATTACCCTCGCCTGCGCCCTCTGCCTCTTTACTAATAGCACCAACGCGCGCAAGGCTGCCCTTAGACATATCCGCTAGCATATTAATCGGGTCCGTTAACGCATCAGAAAACAGCGTAGGCTTAGCCGCCTCACGTAGTAAATCAATACTGTGTAGCGTGTCTTCGTAGGGAGGAATTAAATAAGTGCCTTTAATATCTTTAAGTCGTTGTGTTAAACCACTGTAAAGGGCACCCTGCCTTGTAGCATCAAGGGTAATTACATCAACAACCTGACTAAGTTCTGGCTGTTGCTGTTTAAGGAGTTTGCCATATTCTTTAAGCAATACAGCATTACGTATGGTTCCATTATCAAGCGCGGTACCAAGCTGTGCGAGCTCAACATCTGCCTTTTTAATAGACTCTTGAATTGTTTGTTGTAGTTGCTCTTCTTTAGATTGACAACCCATAAGCACTGCAAACAAACAAAACAGGCTCATAAGTTTCCAAGCTTTTATATTCGACATTCATGTCACCTGATTTAATAAATAACCGCATTAGTCTTACACAGGTCACTTATTAAGCCAAGAATGAAATTGCAACAAAGTAAGTCTGCCTAAAATAAAATAACCAGCTATAGTTACTCTATGAATTTAAACACATTCTTTTACTTACAAATTTAGTAAATAACATCAGCGCTACGCGTAAGCCTTCTATTAATAAATAACAACAATAAGTAATAACTCTTTTAGTGAAAGAGCATGACAGTAAGAAGGGATTTGTCTAAATGTTTCATAGTATTCGTAACAAATTTATTATTATTACGACTTGTCTAATCGTACTAAGCGCTAGTTTTGTTTTTTATTTAGCTATTAATGAGCACGAGGATTTATACCGCCAATCAGTTGAAGAAAACCTCGATGCTATGTCATCAAATATTTCAGATAATTTGTTACGTGTTATGTCGCAAGAGATAGATTTATTTTCTATTACAACTGAGCTTTTGGGGTTAGATAGGTACGAGCACATAAAGTTTGTAAATGTATTTGATAGTAATTGGCAGCTAATACAGTCCTACGTGCACCCTAATTACTTAAAGTTCGAGGATTTTTCTCCACAGCTAAAGGGCATCAAACCGCAAAGTTTGCCCCGTACCGTTAGTGTTACTAACCAAGGCTTAGTTGCCTTAAAAACAATTGGTGAGGAGCAGTTCCCTGTAGGCTACTTATTAATTGTTCAGGATTTTAATAAGCCCCTTAATGAAAGCAAAGCGAGCTTATTTTATAGTGCAGCCCCTATCGTTATTTTTAGTATCGTGATCACCATCCTCATCTCTTTTTGGATATACCAACATTTATTAAGCCCGCTATTAAAACTTTCTAAATTCACACAAAAAGTAGAAAAAACAACTAACTATCAACTCCAATACCAAGGCTCGGGCAACGACGAAGTATCGCAACTTGGCAAAGATATTAATAACTTACTTAACACTATTAATGCCCAAGTACTCACTAATCAAAAAAACACCGCACAACTACTAAAGCAAAAGCAATCAATGGAGCACTTAGCTAACTTCGATATATTAACTGGCTTACCTAATCGCATGTTTATTATGGGCTTACTAAAAGAAGAATTAACACGCTGTAAAAATAATCATCAAGATATAGCTATTATGTTTTTTGACGTAGATAGCTTTAAAGGTGTTAACGATACACTTGGCCATGAAACGGGCGACCTACTTTTAAAGGCGGTAGCCAGTAATATCAAAAAGCACTTACGCGAAAACGATGTTATTGCACGCTTAGGGGGTGATGAGTTTTTAATAATGCTGCGTAATATAAATAATTACACCGACGTTATTAATATTGCGGAGCAAATTATCAGCTCAATGCAAACGCCTTTTACTATTAACCAGTGGGATATACCCACCGGGGTAAGTATTGGTATTGCCCACGCTAAAGAGGCAGAGTTTGATATTAATACGTTAATTAGTAATGCAGACATCGCAATGTATGCCTCAAAAGAAAAAGGTAAAGGGTCGTACACCGTTTTCCATAGAAAAATGTTAGAAAACAGCAAGCGAATGGCTCAAGTGGCTAATTTAATTAGTCATGCGATTGCGCAAAATGAGTTTGAAGTTGTGTATCAGTTAAAAATAGCTGCCAATGGTGAGGCTAATGGCCTTGAAGCCCTTATTAGGTGGCACAGTGAAGAGCTTGGCTTTATTTCACCAGGCGAATTTATACCCATTGCAGAGCAAGCAGGTAAAATAAAAGCAATCACGCAGTGGGTTGTCTCCAGGGTATTTCAAGATTTACCCACACTAAAGCAAACTATAGGTAACCATGTACTCGTTTCTTTAAACCTATCGAGCCATGATCTTAAAGATAATCACTTTATTGATGTTGTAAAAAATAAATTGGTTAAATACAACGTCGACATTGCAAATATCCAGTTTGAAATAACCGAATCAAGCTATCTCGATAATTTTGAAAACTCCAATGAATTCTTTAACCAAATAAAACAAATGGGTGGGTCTATAGCCCTTGATGATTTTGGAACGGGTTATTCATCGCTAAGCTACCTGACAAAAATAGATATCGATACCATCAAAATTGACCGTATGTTCGTTAATCAATTTGACAGCTCAGAAAAGGATGCGGCGGTATTAAAGGCCATACTCGATTTAAGTAAACGCCTAGGCTTAAAAGTATGTAGTGAGGGTATAGAAACAGCCAGCCAGGCTAACTACCTGATTGAAAATGGCAGTGATGAAATGCAAGGGTATTATTTTGCAAAGCCTGTAGCCATAGCACACATTCCAGCAGCTAAAGCCCAAGCAAAAGAGGCATTTAAAGCGCTAACTTTAAAATAAGTCAGCGCTACTAGTTAACCATAAATTAAGGCGTTAGCGTTACAACAGTTAGCTCGTCCGGAATTTTTGTATCAGCAGGTAAATAAGCAACTGCATTTTCTTCTTTCAATAAATACGCAATAATTTCTTTAGTCGAGCTAAATTCTACGGGTGGCTTGCTACGCCCTGTAAATCTCATCTGAGCCCAATAAGCCTGAATTCTCGATTCGGTTAAGCCAACCAATTTCGTATTAAAGTCGATTCGTAACGGATTTCCGGCGGGTAAATTTACTGCTTTAAATTGATTACTCATCGCGCCGCCCATATAAATATGGCGAATTTGCTGCTTACTCAAAGCTAAGTTTTTATTGGCCGTATTAACAACAATGATCACTTTACTTGTGTGGCTATTATCCGCGTAGGCTTGTACGCTGATAAACAATAATGACCAAGTAAAAATACACAGCAGTATTATATGTCTAATCACGTAAGTTAGCTTAGAGTACATCATCAAAATACCCAATCTAAGCCAATAAGGTAAAGATTCGTTTTTCTATTAAAGCTAACATCCTCAGGGATAACAAAAAAAGAATTACTAACCTCATCGCCCTCTAAAGCAGATACTTCCGCCTTTAATGCCAGATTAGGTAGCACATCCCATCGTATACCAAGTGTCCATGTTTTTAGTGAGTCGGGCGCCGACTCTGCAAACACGTTGTTATAAGCCTGTGCCAGCTGATCAAGCTCTACATTAGCACCAATAGGGATTTCATTCTGATTGGCATTAATTTCTACATCGCTGTCCGCAAAGGTTAAATGATAAGTAAAAGGTGCATCGTTATAGCCTACGGTTAAGTAATAGCTTTGTATAATCGGAATTATATCTAACTGTGTCTTAATCTTTACCCACTCACCTCTAAAAAAATAATCTAAATTATCATAAATAACACCAAATTGATCTGCATGTGCACTGCCCTGCGTTGTCAGCGATGCTGCACTTTGGCTAAAATTAAAATTCTCTAAAATATCTTGTAGTTGGTTAATCGACTTAAGATCTAACGCTATGTTACCGTTATACCTTGAAGCCCTAAATTCTATATTTTCAATATTCAACTTCCCTATTACACCCACTAAATTATCCACCTCAAAACCTGTTTTAAAAGGGCCTATGCCAATACTTCCCGACTCTTCGCCATAGTACCCTTCAATACTGATATCAAAGTCATGTGAGCCAAATTTGTAGATAGCATCAATACCATTAAATGTTTTAAATAAGTACGTGTCGTATACTTGTTGTGGCGGATTGATCCATGGGTATGCAAACCCTACATCAGAGAAGTCGCTCATTGTAAAAAATGGGGTTCGCAGCTTACCGATTTTTATCTGTAGGTTTGTTGTGGGCGTATAAGTTAAATACAGCCATTCAAGTCCACTCTCACCAGATACCGTTGTGCTATCAGATCTAAATAACCCTTGTGCTGTCACTGACCAATTTGTATTAAACTGATACTCAGCTTGAAGACCTATTAAACTTGATGGTGAAAAGTTAAGACTGTCATCGTAGCCTCTATATTCGACATCTTTTTCATCTAAATAACCACCAATAACACGTGCGTAGCCTGAAAAATCAAACTCACCTGATTTAGCCGGTAAATGGTGTAGGCTTACGATTAAAACGAATATCTGAAATATTTTATTTCGCATAGACACTCAGCAACCTAGATAAAAAGCGCTGAATATTAAAAAGTAACGACATTTTATAATTCTGCAGAATAATTATTATGAGATATAACTATAGTCAAAGTTAAAGAGTGTGGATCAAAATAGTCTGAACTATAAGCTATTATTTTTATACACCTTAATAGATTAGTTAAGTTAAGAGACTTGCGTGTACTGTAATACCAATTCGCTTAATTATGTGATCTATTTTGAGGGTGGAAAAACGTGTCGGTATTACGTAAAGGCAGGTATTTCACTTTTTTGCAGACGTAAAAAAGCCCGCCTCTTTCGAGTCGGGCTTTCTTGTATTTGG
>NZ_PNDP01000062.1:0-15497 GCF_005886415.1 Pseudoalteromonas sp. S327
ATCGCCACACGTAATTTATTTTAAATTTTATTGCCTACGTACAGCTTACTGGCGTTATTAATGCCTTCTCAGTGTAGCGCGCAGCGCCTCTGTGCTCTCGGTGGTCAAATCGTTTTGAGTTAAGTTAAATGAGTGCTGCAAAGGTTAAAATATATGCATGGCTTTTCAATAGTCTTTTTACTTCTACACGCAAACACTTTTTAGTAGTAATATATTAGATAGTTTAGAACAAGGGTATTCCAATGAGCCAAGATGAAAATATAGTATGGCACGCTCAAACAGTGTCAAGAAAACAGAAGCAACAGCACAAAGGTCATAAGCCTGTATTGCTTTGGTATACTGGCTTAAGTGGTTCAGGAAAATCTACAGTGGCAAATGCTGTTGAAGCAAAGCTATTTTCATTAGGCTGCCATACTTATTTGCTTGATGGCGATAATGTACGCATGGGCTTAAATAAGGGGCTTACATTTAGTGATGAAGACCGTGTTGAGAATATTCGCCGCATAAGTGAAGTTGCTAAATTATTTGTAGATGCGGGCCTTATTGTATCTACCGCGTTTATTTCGCCATTTAAAGCTGACCGCGCTCAAGCTCGAAGTATAGTAAATGAAGGTGAATTTGTAGAAGTGTTTATTGATACACCGCTAGCTGTTTGCGAAAGCCGCGATCCAAAGGGCTTATATAAGAAAGCGCGCGCAGGTGAAATACCAAATTTTACAGGGATTAGTTCAGCATTTGATGTGCCCGAAAACCCCGATATACATGTTAAAACAGCTGACCAAACCATTGAACAATGTGCAGAGCAAATTGTAGATTATTTGATAAAAAATAAAATTGTAGATACTAGCAGCTAACAGCTGTTGAGTATTAAGTTTATCAATTGGTTTGGCTTTACTTGCGAAAGCAATTATTTGTTGTTTTGCCGATAGTATAAAGATGCTTTTCCTAAGAACTGCCTTTAATTATATTGGTATACTTTTTCTATTTTGGTACTTGAGAGTATTATGAAATATGACATTTTTAACGGTGATGCCGATGGTATTATCGCTTTACTTCAGCTTCAATTAGCTAACCCTACCGATACAATTAAGGTAACAGGGGTAAAACGCGATATTCAACTAATGCAAAAAATCACACCAAAAGAGGGTGATTGCATTCGAGTGTTGGATATTTCAATGGAAAAAAATATGCCTGCGCTTCACGATGCTTTAAGTGCTGGAGCTCGTGTTATGTACGTAGATCACCATAAAGCTGGCGATATACCTAATCATGCTAATTTATATGCGCATATCGATCTTGATGCGAATATGTGTACCAGCTTAATCGTTAGTGATTTACTAGATAAGCAGTTTCACTTATGGGCTATTACAGCCGCTTACGGTGATAATTTATTTGCTAAAGCAGATAGCGAGGCTGACAAGTTAAATTTAAACGATTTACAAAAGTCACAGTTAAAAGCGTTTGGTACTTACATAAATTATAACGGCTACGGAAGTGAAGTGGCTGATTTACACTTCGCCCCAGAAAGTTTGTTTGAGCTTCTTTTACAGTATAAATCGCCGTTTGATGCAATAAACGATAAAAGCTCGGTTTATTATACTCTTGAGCGAGCTTATAAAGCCGATATGGAAAAAGCAGCTAATGCACAAGTCCTTCATGATTGTGATACTGCCAAAGTAATTTTATTAGAAGATGCGGCTTGGGCTCGCCGGGTAAGTGGCGTTTTAGGTAACGATCTTGCTAATCAGTCTCCGAATAAGGCTCATGCAGTATTTACGTTTAATAGCAAAGGCAGCTATTTAGTAAGTGTGAGAGCGCCGCTTAACAACAAACAAGGTGCTGTAGATATATGTAGTAAGTTTGCTACAGGTGGGGGCCGAGCTGCTGCCGCGGGCATTAATGAACTACCTAAATCACAAGTCGCTAGTTTTATTGAGCAGCTTGTAAGCTATTATGAGTAGAACTTTCACTACTTATTAAAAAATGCTTAATTTTAAACTTTTAATTTTAAAGGATTAATATGAAAATTGCAGTGGTAGGTACAGGTTATGTAGGCCTTTCAAACGCTATGCTCTTATCGCAATATAATGAAGTGGTTGCACTTGATATTGACGAAAAAAAAATAGCACTTTTAAACGATAAGCAGTCACCAATTGTTGATAAAGAAATTAGCGATTTTTTAACACGTGATGACTTAAACTTTACAGCCACTACCGACAAAGTAGCCGCTTATAAAAACGCTGATTACGTAATTATAGCTACACCCACTGATTACGATGTTGAAAACAACTACTTTAATACTAGTTCTGTTGAAGCGGTAATTAAAGATACTATGGCGCATAACCCTAATGCAGTTATGGTGATTAAGTCGACTATTCCGGTAGGCTTTACTGCTGATATAAAGCAGCGGCTGAATGTTGAAAATTTAATATTTTCCCCTGAATTTTTACGTGAAGGAAAGGCGCTTTACGATAATTTGCACCCATCACGTATTGTTGTGGGCGAGCAAAGCGAGCGCGCAACTATTTTTGCTAACTTACTTAAGCAAGGTGCAATTAAGCAAGATGTTGAAGTGCTATTTACCGACTCAACAGAAGCCGAAGCTATTAAGTTATTTTCTAACACCTACCTTGCAATGCGAGTTGCTTATTTTAATGAGCTTGATAGTTATGCAGAAGCGCATGGGCTAAATAGTAAGCAGATTATCGAAGGTGTAGGGTTAGATCCACGTATTGGAAAGCATTACAATAATCCGTCGTTTGGCTATGGCGGCTACTGTTTACCAAAAGACACTAAACAATTGCGTGCTAATTACCAAAGTGTACCAAATAATATAATTGGCGCTATTGTAGACGCTAATACAACACGTAAAGACTTTATTGCTGACTCAATTATTAAGCGTAGCCCCAAAATCGTGGGCGTGTACCGTTTAGTAATGAAAACAGGCTCAGATAACTTTAGAGCCTCTGCTATTCAAGGCATTATGAAACGTATTAAAGCAAAAGGTATTGAGGTTGTCGTATTTGAGCCTGTTCTTGAAGAGAGCGAGTTTTATCATTCGCGCGTAATAAAAGACTTAAACGAATTTAAGCAGATATCTGATGTGGTGGTTTCTAACCGTATGGTTGAGGAGCTTAGCGACATTGTAGATAAAGTGTATACACGTGATTTATTTGGTAGTGATTGATTAGATAATAGCTGTTAGAGATTACTTTTAAAAGCCGCTGAAATGTATGTTGATGCGGCTTTTTTGCTTAAATTAGGAATTTTATGAAGTATTTAGTTACAGGGGCTGCGGGCTTTATTGGTGCTGCAACGTGTCAAAAATTATTAGCTGCGGGCCATATTGTAGTAGGTATTGATAATTTAAACGAGTATTACGATGTAAATTTAAAATTAGCACGTTTGGTGCAGTTTGAAAGCCACGATAACTTTACGTTTATTAAGCTCGATATAAGTGAGCGCTCAGTAATGAGCGAGTTATTTGTAGTACAACAGTTTGATAAAGTAATACATTTAGCTGCGCAAGCGAGCGTACGCTACTCAATAGAGAACCCAGATACATACGCCGACTCTAATTTAGTGGGGTACCTAAATGTACTCGAAGGGTGTAGGCATAACAATGTTAAGCACCTTGTTTATGCATCATCTAGCTCTGTTTATGGCCTAAATGAAAAAACGCCATTTGAAACTACCGATAGTGTTGATCACCCTGTATCGTTTTATGCGGCGACTAAAAAAGCTAATGAACTAATGGCTCACAGCTATTCTCATTTATATAGCTTACCAACTACTGGGCTGCGCTTTTTTACAGTTTATGGCCCGTGGGGTCGCCCTGATATGGCGCCGTATATTTTTACTAAAAAGATACTTGATGGGGATACTATTGATATAAATAACAATGGTGATATGTGGCGTGACTTTACTTACATTGACGATATTGTAGAAGCTGTTGTACGAGCTGCTGATGTTATACCTCAAGCAAACCCAGACTGGAGAGTAGAGAGCGGTTCGCCAGCTACTAGCTCTGCTCCTTATGCTATTTATAATATTGGCCATGGGAGTCCAATAAACCTAATGAAGTTTATTGAAGCAATTGAGGCCGAGCTTGGTATTGAGGCAAATAAAAACTTTCGCGAAATGCAAGCGGGTGACGTTTATAAAACATATGCCGACATGCAAGATTTGTTTAAAGTAACTGGCTACAAAGCCCAAGTAAATGTTAAGCAAGGCGTTAGAGAGCTAATAAAGTGGTATAAAGGTTTTTATAAATAAGTTTTAAAAGTTAAAAGCCGAAAGTTAAAAACTGATAGCTTCACACTCATTCAGCCCCCATCTACATATAACCTGTTAACTTAAAAATAATTAATTTACAAACAAAGGACTACCCATGAAAGCTGTAATTCCTGTTGCCGGCCTTGGCACACGTATGTTACCTATGACTAAAGCAATTCCTAAAGAAATGCTACCAATTGTAGATAAACCATTGATTCAATACATAGTGAGTGAGTGTGTATCTGCAGGTATTAAAGATATTGTACTTGTAACACACAGCTCTAAAAACGCCATAGAAAACCACTTTGATACCAGCTACGAGCTTGAAGCAACCTTAGAAAAGCGCGTTAAGCGTGCGTTACTTGAAGAAGTACGCTCTATTTGTCCTACTGATGTAACGGTAATGAGTGTACGCCAAGGCGAAGCTAAAGGCCTAGGGCACGCTATTTTATGTGCAAAGCCAATTGTAGGTAATGACGACTTTATAGTATTACTCCCTGATGTAATACTTGATGCTTACACGGCCGATCAAAAAACTGAAAACCTAGCCGCGATGATCAAACGCTTTAACGAGACTAAAGCAAGTCAAATTATGCTAGAGCCAGTAGCACAAGATGATGTAAGTAAATACGGTATTGCTGATATTAACGGCGTACAGCTAACACCAGGTAACAGTGCGGCAATTAAAACAATGGTTGAAAAACCAGATGCCGATAAGGCACCTTCAAACCTTGCTGTAGTAGGGCGTTACGTATTGAGTAAAAGCATTTGGCCGCTACTTGCTAAAACGCCTGTGGGCGCTGGTGGTGAAATACAGTTAACAGACTCTATTGATGCGCTAATGACTCAAGAAACCGTTGAAGCATTTCATATGAGTGGTCGTTCTCACGACTGTGGCGATAAGCTAGGTTACTTAAAAGCGATTGTTGAATACGGCATGCGTGATAGTAAGCTTGGTGATGACTTTACTCGATACTTAAATAAACTTGCTAAATAGAACAACATCTTAACACTTTTTAGTTTTACATATGTGGATGGCTTTGTGCTAATGATTATAGCTATTGCGTATTGAATTGGGCATAGCAAGAATAGGTATTTAATTGCCGGTGATGTGAATGCTTCACCGGCTTTTTATTAAAAATATTTAACCTATTAATCCCATTATATGCTTCGCTAAATTTTCTTGCATAAAGTTGGTTTTTTGTTAACCTACTTGCCTTCCTTTTTTAGCTTGTTGAGGTGTATATGGCGTTGTTATCTCGTTCGATATTGGCGTTGTGTTTAGCACTTTCAAGCTCTGCAGTTCTAGCTCAGTCACAGTGTGATGTTGAGCTTAGTCATGGCTTAATAATTACCGACGACGTTATACGTATTCTTGATAAAGGCCAAACACGCGTACAAATTAATAATAACAATCAGCTTTTTATTCGAGGTTACTGGGTTGATTTAAGCACTGAAGAAAGCAAAGTGCTTGAGCAGTTTAGCCATGGTATTCGCCATACGGTGCCGGAGCTTGTTAATTTGGCTACCGATGGTGTTAACTTAGGTTTAAGCGCCATTGAACATGTAGTCGAGGGGATGTCTGACAAAGAGCCAGAGGTGCTAAAAACCCAGCTCCAGTACGTAGAACGTGCGCTTATGGACAAATTTAAGCGTGGTGATGACTTCTTTTTTATCGCGCCACAGTCGCTCTCGCAAATAGATGATTTTTTCACTAAAGAAATTAGCCAGCAAATACACTCTGCCGTACATGGCTCGTTAGGGGCTATTTTAATGTCGCTTGGTGATGCGTTTAAATCACGCGAAGGTAATATTGAAGACCGCATTAATGACATGGGCCAACGTATGGATATTATCTCTAAAGAAATAGATAAATCACTGCAAAAAAAGGCTCAGCAACTTGAGCTTAAAGCCTCTGAATACTGTGAATGTTTAAACGCACTCGATGTGACCGAATCACGCTTGCAAGCGATTGTCCCAGGCATGGCTGACTTTGATTTAGTGCAGATAAAATCGTAAGCAAGCGGATTTGTAAAAGGTTATCAATGAGAGTTAATTGCCTTTATCAATTCAATAGTTTCTATTTCTTGCCTGCTTGAGCGAGCTACCTGATTAAGGTATGACTCAATTGTTTTTTTATACTTTCCATTTAGCTTTTCTGAACAGTAAGTTAGCCTTAATAGAGAAAATGTATCCGAAGGATCCATAGCTAAAAGTTTTTCTGCTGTGATGCATGCATCATCATAACTTTTATTTATAATTGCTTGATTATACTCTTGAAGCTTAGAGTTGTATTCAGCTTCTATAGGGCTTAGTACAGCGCTAGTCGTAAAGCTTATTGATAAAGTAATTATCAAGATTACTAAATTATAATAATTTAATTTATTCATTGAGGTTCCTTCAATTTATGGAATTATTATAAAGCCTTCACCATTCGGTATTATGCTTAAAAACTTTTTCCACTGTGATGGGTCTATTGTGGGACAGCCAGCAGAGCCCTTCCAAGTATCACTATAACCCCAATGAACATGTATATAATTCGCAAAACTACCTTGGTTTGGAAAGTTAGGGTTTATATCTGTTGTAGGGACATTAGCATTTCCATTAACGACCAAAGCAGGTTTGCCCTTGTGAGAGCCCTGTTTAATTCTGTAAGTTCCGGCCTTTACAAATGGATAGGCATCAGTCCCTTTAATGCTAGAATCTTTAGGTTTAAAAGGGTTTGGCGTACTACTTCCATTGAACGAGCCTAACTTGCTACCATCAGCAGAAAAAACAATAACCTTTTGGTCATACACTTTATGTGATGCTGTTCCTTTCGCACTAAATCTAATCCCCCACTTATTATTTCCTTTATTTGGAAAGGGGTAGTGAGATTGTATAGTTGAAGTATTATTCTTCATATTCATTCCTTTGAGTAATTTATTCTAAATAAGATTGAGCTTATTTAGAGGTATTATAATAGTAATCCTTACAAGCATTATTATTAATTATGTTTTTGAATGCAACATAATCTCCTCAGCCGTTAACTCCTTATACTCTCCACTTGCTAAGTTTTCGTCCAGTATAATATTACCTATTTGCTCGCGGTGTAGCTCTACCACTTTGTTACCTACCGCGGCTAACATGCGTTTAACTTGGTGGTATTTACCTTCGCTGATTGATAAACGTAAGCTGTAGGTGGCAAGTGCTTCTGCTTTAGCTGGACGGGTGAGATCTTTTTCGTTGTGAAGTTGTACGCCGCTGCGTAGTTGCTCTAATGCTTCTTCGGTTATAGGCTCTTGTGTTTCTACTAAGTAGGTTTTTAATTTGTTGTGCTTTGGCGAGGTAATACGGTGCGACCAATCGCCATCGTTAGTAATAAGTACTAAGCCGGTGGTGTCTATATCAAGGCGACCTGCTACATGAAAGTCGGCCATATTTGGCTCATCGAGCAAATCAAATACGGTGGGGTGTAGTTCATCTACATTGGCACACACGTAGCCTACAGGTTTGTGTAGCATGAAGTAGCGTTTGCCTAAAAATACCATAGGCTCACCAGCAAATGTTACTTCATCTTGCTGGGTTACTTGAAAATCGAACGCGCTAACAACTTCCCCATTTACTTGCACTTCTTGGCGTTTAATACCCGCGCGAGCTTTTGAGCGTGGTAGCTCGGCTAGGTGGCTAATAAATTTATCTAAGCGGCAAGGGAATTTCATTTTGGTTCACATTTTTAGTCGGCTACAATGGCGGCGATTATAGCCGATAGTGAAACCCCATGTCAGTAAACTACCCACAAATTTTAAGGCTTTACCAAGCAAAAATAGATGCGGGTGAACTGTGTGTTGATAGCGCTCAGCAAAATGCAGTAAATGCGTTAAATAACCTAAGTATACAGTTACACACAAAAATACCTTGGTGGAAAAAAGCGCCGTTAATTAAAGGGGTTTATTTGCATGGGCCGGTGGGGCGGGGTAAATCCATGCTAATGGATTTATTTTATAAAAATTTACCCACTGAGCGTAAGCAGCGGCTGCATTTTCATCACTTTATGGCGCAAATACACACGCAACTTGCCCAGCTACAAGGTCATAAAAACCCTCTCACGTTAATTGCTAAACAATGGGCGAAAGATATAAAAGTGCTGTGTTTTGATGAGTTTTTTGTTAGCGACATTGGCGATGCAATGATTATGGCAAGGTTATTTAACGCCTTGTTTGATAGTGGGGTAGTGCTGGTGGCAACTTCTAACGCAAAACCTGAGCAGCTTTATCGCAATGGCCTACAGCGCGCGCGGTTTTTACCCACAATCGATTTAATTAAAAATTATTGCCATGTAATTAGTGTTGAAGGGCAGGATGATCATCGCTTTAGGTATGGTAAAAATAGCCGCCATTATTTTATTAATTTACCTATAAGCGAGTTTAAAAAGCAGTTTTTATCTCAGTATCCACAAGCAAAGGAAAACCAAATTTTACAGGTACACTCCCGCAGCTTACCGTGTTTATTAACCGCAGATAATGCATTAATGATCGATTTTATAGCGCTTTGTTCAGGAGCGCGTAGCGCTTACGATTATATGTTTTTAGCCAAGCAGTTTGATATTTTATATATAGAAAATGTACCAAAAATGGGTGTAGGCGCAACAGGTAAAGTAATAGTGCATGGTATTGAAGACAGTTATCAACGCGAAAAACAAACCCTCAATGAGCATTATTTAGATGACGAAGCGCGGCGCTTTATTGCATTGGTGGACGAGTTTTACGATTGCCACAAGTTATTAGTTATTAACGCCCACGCGCACGTTGAGTCTTTGTATGAGGGGCAAAAGCTGAGCTTTGAATATGCGCGAACGCAGTCGCGTATTGTCGAAATGCAAAATTGGTAACACCTTTTCAATATTACATTGTTAGCGCGCGACTTGCTGGCGTTTTAAAAGCGATTACGTCACCACTGAGAACCCAGAGAAGTGAAGGAGAAGAGCTTTTTCTCAGTGCCCTCGGTGGTAAATTTTTTAACAAACACCTAAAGTGGTTTTATCACCACAGAAAACATGCAGTAGTGAAGAAGTAATAATTAGTTGTAGATGCGCAGCTTACTGGCGTTTAAAAGCAGCGCTTTTACGTTGTGTTAAACCCCTTTGATAAAGCTATGAGAAGCTTCGCTTCTACGTGAGCAAGCTCTACGTCTCCATTAAAAAATTAGCGCGGTAGTAAATTTATTTATAGGTGATTTGCCTGCTTGTGAAACAGGCAAAATTTATAAAGTATTTTTTAATTAACTTTTATAACCATTAGGGTTATTTGACTGCCAACGCCATGTGTCTTCCATCATGGCATCTATTCCACGCACCGCTTCCCAGCCTAGCTCATTAAGTGCTTTTTCTGGCGCGGCGTAACATGCAGCAATATCGCCAGGGCGACGAGGCGATACTTGATAAGGAACGTCTTGGCCGCTGGCTTTTATAAAGGCGTTAACCATTTGCAGTACAGAGTAACCATTGCCTGTGCCAAGGTTATATACAAGTGCGCCGGTATTGTTGGCAATTTTATCAAGCGCTTTTAAATGCCCCATCGCTAAATCTACAACGTGAATATAGTCGCGTACACCAGTGCCATCAACGGTGTCGTAGTCATCACCAAATACAGCAAGCTGCTTTAATTTACCTACTGCAACTTGGGCAATAAATGGTAATAAGTTATTAGGAATACCATTTGGATCTTCGCCAATTAAGCCTGACTCATGTGCGCCCACTGGGTTAAAGTAACGCAAAATAGCAAATGCAAAACGCTCATCTGATTTAGCAATATCTTGCAGCATCATCTCAACCATCAGTTTTGATGTGCCGTACGGATTAGTTGTGCCACCTACCGGGAAGTCTTCTTTAATCGGTAAGCTTGCAGGGTCGCCGTAAACTGTGGCTGATGAGCTAAATACTAATTTAAATACGCCTGCATCGCGCATGGCATCTACAAGTGTAAGCGTACCTTGTACGTTTGTTTGATAGTACTCAACAGGTTTAGCTACCGACTCACCAACCGACTTTAAGCCAGCAAAATGAATCACACTCTCTATAGTGTGCCTTGTAAAAATGGCATCTAAAAAAACTTTATCAAGAATGTCGCCTTGGTAAAACGTGGCTTCTTTGCCTGTGATTTGCTTTACGCGTGCAAGCGACTCTTTTGATGCGTTACTTAAATTATCAACAACAACAACTTCGCTGCCTTGCTGTAAAAGTTCTAAAACGGTGTGTGAGCCTATGTAGCCTGCGCCGCCTGTTACTAAAATTGCCATGAATGCTCCGTGGATACCTTTTTTCAATTATCTTAATTTCATCATATATTCTTACTATTTACATGCTTTATTTTAAAAGCGTATTAAAATAGGTTAATTAAGTAATGGTTAATAAACTAGTGTTAAACTTGTATGGTCTATTACTGGGCTAAGTCTAAATAATTAGTACTGCCCCTTTGGAGAATGCTATGAATTCAGTTAAAACAATCGCTATGGCAATGTGTATTACATTACCTGCATTTGCACACGCTGGAGAATCTGTAGTTAAGTGGCAAGATTTTAAAGACTACCGCGATGTGCGCGCTTCTAGCCAGGGTAAAGCGTCGTACCACAAACAAATTGCTACTCAGTTCGAAAAACATTTTTCTAAACTTGCCGAGCAATTGCCAAAAGACTACAAGCTAAATTTAGAAATAACCGATATCGATTTAGCAGGGGACGTACGCTATGGCGGTATGGATGAAATACGCGTAGTAAAACCTATTTATTTTCCGCGCATTAAGCTCAATTACTCGCTAAGCGATAATAAAGGGAGTGTAGTGAGTGAAGAGGACGATGTAGAGCTTAAAGACATGGGCTTTATGGATAAAATTAAAATGGGTCGCGACGAGCCGTTTTTTTATGAAAAACGCTTAATAACCGAATGGTTTGGCGAGCAAATTTTAGCAAATTTAGATTAGGTAGTATTGCGTGAGTAGGCTTCACTGCTTAGATTGAAATCACAGAGGTGTTAAGTACCACCTGGTAGATGCGCAGCTTGCTGGCGTTTAAAAGCAGTGGTTATTATTATATTTTAAAACCATGAGAAGCTTCGCTTCTAACGTGAGCAAGCTCTACGTCTACAACCCAAACAAGCTCCGAGGTTAAATTTATTGTAGGCGCATTGCTTGCTGGTGCATTTGGAATTTATGCTGCGTATATTTATTAATGCAAAATATCCGACGCGAGGTAAACTCGCTGCTACTAGCTTTGCACTCCACTTTTTCAAAAAATTAAAGAATTAATCCACAAAAAGATTAAGAGACGCTGCGCTTTAGAGGGAAAGAAAAGCTTAAAATAAGTATTTGTCTTGTTTTCTCATTTATTCCTCTTTCACTTCTCTTTGTGCAAAGTATTAAGTTATTTATTCACTGAAAGGTTAAGAAGCGGGTCGCTTTAGAGGCGGAACATTATGTTTATATTTTGCGTGAGCAAGCTTCACGCCTACTAATAAAAAGCACCGTGTTAATTGCAAACGCGGTGCTTAATATTTATTCTTGCTTACCGCTATTACTTAAACGTAGCGAGCAGGGTAAGTAACTGTTGTAGCTTAATAACCGTTGTTTTAAGCTTTTCTTCATCAAAACCATCTGTGCTTAAGCTTTCTACATCGGCTGCTACATCAAGTACGTATGGCTTAAAGCGTTTAGCTTCAAAACTAAATCCGGCATCAGCTGGGAACAAGGCTTTAAATTTACCGTGGCCTTGTTGCTGTAGCTCATCTAGTTTTTTGTCGGCATCAAGTGCTTGGCGATAAACAATTTTTAAGTTAGCGTTGAGTTGTTCAATTATAGAATCCATGGTTTTCCTAAAGCTTTGTACTGCATTGCCGATATAGTACTTGGATTACATTTAAATGTCAGGTTGATTAAGGCTTATAACGATGAATATATCAGGTGGAAATCTACCCGCTATGTCTAGCTCTGGCCAAGGTGGTGAAGTATATACCGCTGCTTTGTCTAAAAAGCAGCAATTAGCAGATGGCGCAGCAGCACTTGCACTAATTGAAGGTGCTGCCCAACCCACAAGTGCGCAATCACCGGCTCAGTCGGTTACTGCAACACTGGGTAACAATGTAAATATATACGTTTAAATTAGCTTAAGGTCGATAGGTGTTTTGCTTTTTTGACCGCCTATTTCTCTTACTAATTTAGGCACTAAAAATCCAGGCAGGGCTTTTAATAGTTCTGCCATTATTTTTATTGCCTGTGGCTCTTCTATATCAAAGTGGCTTGCGCCTTCAACCTTATCTAGCAAATATAAATAGTATGGCAGTACGTCGGCATCAAATAACGCCTCACTTAAATTTATTTGTGCCTCAACGGTATCGTTCACCTCTTTTAAAATAACTGCTTGGTTTAATAACGTTACGCCTGCTTGCTTTAGCTTTTGCATGGCGGCTTTAAACTCATCGTCTATTTCGTTGGCGTGATTTATATGGTTAATAAATATAATTTTTAGCGGTGATTGCTTTAGCCTCGCGCACAGCTCATCGGTAATACGCGCAGGTATAACAACAGGCAAACGGCTGTGTATTCGCATGCGTTTAATTTGAGGTAACTGTTCAAGCTCATCTAAAAACCAGCTAATGGCATCGTCTTTGGCCATAAGTGGGTCGCCACCACTTAAAATCACTTCGTTTATGTTGGCATCTGATTTTATATAGCTCAGCGCATCAAGCAGGCTTTTTTTATTAAGCTGGTTTTCTTGATACGGGAAGTGGCGTCTAAAGCAGTAACGGCAATTTACTGCACAGCCAGTTTTAAACATAATTAAAACACGGGATTTATATTTATGTAAAAGCCCTGGCTGTTCGTTGTCTTGCTCTAGTAAAGGGTCTTTATTAAAACCTGTTTTGGTTAAAAACTCTTGATGGCGTGGCATAACTTGTAGCAATAAGGGGTCGTTTGCATCGCCCTTGCGTATTTTTTTTATAAAAGGGACTGGCACGCGTACCGGAAATAAACTGCGGGCTTTTAGGTCGTTTTCATGGGCTTGGCTCGATAAACCGACCATTTCAAGCAAGGTTTTTGGGCAGGTAACTACATTTGCTAATTCTTTTTGCCAGTTTTTATGCAAATTTGCTTCATTTCTTTGTATCATTGGCACGTAGATTACTCGAAAAAAATTAAATAGAGGAAACGATGGCGAATTATAGCACCAACGAGTTCAAGGGCGGCCTAAAAATTATGATGGACGGCGAACCTTGCAGTATTTTAGAAAATGAAATGGTAAAACCTGGTAAAGGCCAAGCGTTTAACCGTGTTCGTATCCGCAAACTTATCTCTGGTAAGGTGCTTGAAAAAACCTTTAAATCGGGTGAATCAGTTGAAGGCGCCGATGTAATGGATACCGACTTAGCGTACCTATACACAGACGGTGAGTTTTGGCATTTCATGAACAACGAAACATTTGAACAAATTGCCGCTGACGAAAAAGCACTTGGCGATGCCGTTAAATGGTTAGTTGAAAACGATGTATGTACTATTACATTATGGAACGGTAGCCCAATCGCGGTTACTCCACCTAACTTTGTTGAGCTTGAGATCACTGAAACTGATCCTGGTCTTAAAGGCGATACAGCGGGCACAGGCGGTAAACCTGCAACGCTTAGCACTGGTGCAGTAGTACGCGTTCCATTATTCGTACAAATTGGTGAAGTAATTAAAGTAGACACCCGTAGCGGTGAATACGTAGGCCGTGTTAAGTAAGCTTGAGTACGGTTTATAAAATCCCGGCTTAAGCTGGGATTTTTTTTGGAGAAAATATGTCAGCAACACCTTGGGCACCTAGTGCAAGCATAAACACCCTTAAGCAACGTGCAGCCATACTGAGAACTATTCGTGAGTTTTTTTATACGCGTAATGTAATGGAAGTAGAAACACCGAGCTTAAGCAGTGCCAGTGTAACCGATGTGCATTTAGCAAGTTTTAATACACAGTTTGTAGGCCCAGGCCACGCTGGTGGCTTGCCTCTTTATTTACAAACATCGCCTGAATTTGCAATGAAGCGTTTGCTAGCAGCAGGCTCAGGGCCCATATTTCAGCTTTGTAAGGCATTTAGAAACGAAGAAGCGGGACGCCATCATAACCCCGAATTTACCATGCTTGAGTGGTATCGCCCTGGGTTTGATGAGTTTGCATTAATGGATGAAATGGATGAGCTAATGCAGCTCATTTTAAATGTAGAACCTGCAGAGCGTCTTACTTACCAGCAAGCATTTGAGCAAGTGTTAGCGCTTGACCCATTAACAGCTACGCTTAGACAATTGCAAACACTTGCCTGCGATCACGGCTTTGCCGATATAGCCAAAAACGAAACCAATAAAGATACCTTACTGCAGCTGTTATTTTGTATGAAAATAGAGCCAACTATTGGGCAAACTAAGCCGTGTTTTGTGTATCACTTTCCGGCATCGCAAGCGGCACTGGCACAAATTTGTGAGCACGATAACCGCGTAGCAGGGCGCTTTGAGCTTTATTATAAAAATATGGAATTAGCGAATGGCTTTAATGAGCTAACTAATGCTAAAGAGCAGGCAAAGCGCTTTGATGAAGATAACGCCTATCGCGCTGCCAATGGGTTAAACCACGTGCCTATGGATACCCGCTTAATCGACGCTCTTGAGCACGGCTTACCGCAATGTGCAGGCGTTGCTATGGGGATAGACAGATTAGTTATGCTAGCCACCGCTAAAGATACAATAAAAGAAGTCATCGCGTTTGATGTAGATAGGGCGTGATGCTTTACCTGCAGGCGTGGCTTTATGCCGCGTATTGATTATTAGCAGTTTTGCGTGAGCAAGCTTCACGCCTACGACATTGTGTTTTTAATGTAGGCGCATTTGGTATTTATACCGCGTTAAAACAATAAACCCAAACGCGAGGTAAACTCGCTGCTACTTTTATGTTTTCTCATTTACTCCTCTTTTTATTCTCTTTGTGCAATAGGGGTTAAGTTATTTCTTCACAAAGAGGTTAGGAGGCGCTGCGCTTTAGAGGGTCATGTTGTAGTCGCGGCTTTATGCCGCGTATTTTGTATTAAATGCCAGACGCGAGATAAACTCGCTGCTACTTGTGTGTTTCTCAGTGTAGTGGCAGTGCCTCGGTGTTCTCGGTGGTAAAAGCGTTTTGTTCTAGTGCATCAGTAATTAAGAAATTATTATCACCACAGAGAACACGGAGAAG